>JAFRZS010000145.1 GCA_017442445.1 Clostridia bacterium | reverse complement strand
TTTCATTCAGGCTGTTTTTACAGCTATTTATTCATTATCTCTGCAAAAGATTTCATCAATACCAAATCCAACCGAAGAAGAATATAACAATAATCCACTGCCATACACTATATTTAACGGTTACTTTGCATGTATCTGTTACCGTATTTCCGTATTGGTCTGTTACGGATACTGTGATTTTTGCAGAACCTTTAACTCCCGGTGATGAGATATTGCCGTCATCATCTACTGTAACTATAGACTCATCTGATGATCTGTAAGTAACTGTGTAGGATACATCCTCATCAACATTGATTGTCGGTGTAATAGTTTTTGAACCCTTGTAATCAAGTGATATATCTGATACTGAAACGCTATGAACCTTGCCTTTATCTCCGCCAACGGGAATAGTTCTTGTTTCAACAACTTTACCGCAAGTTGTGCATTTCTTAACCTTCTCACCTTCTGTTTCGTCTGTAGCTTCAACAATTACTTCCCAATTTCCTGCTGTATGACCTGTTGCAGCGATTGTTTCAGTATAGCTTTTACCGCACTTAGTGCAGTCTGATTTTTTGACACCGTCATCTTCGCAAGTTGCAGGAGTTATTATTGTTGAAACATATGAATGTTCACAAGGAACTTCATAGCCACACTGTACATTTGCATCCATAAGATATGTGTTATCACTTGCTATTGATATGTCATCCCACTGATCTTCTGTGCCTGTATAATAAACATTTCTGAGATTATAGCAATAACGGAACGCACTACCATCTATTCTCATTAAGCCATTGTAAACCACTATGCTTGTAAGACTGCTGCAATAATAGAATGCAGCATAACCTATCTTTGTTACAGTATAAGGAACTGTATAGCTTGTTCTTGCATTTCCTATCGGATACTGAATCAATACAGTTTTGTCTTTATTAAACAAAACTCCGTCTGCGTCGCTTGAATATGCAGTATTTGCAGGATCTACTGTTATGTTTGTAAGTCCTTCACACATGAAGAATACATCATCACCAAGGTTTGTTGCTTTGCTGCCGATTGTAAGACTTGCGAGAGCTTTGCATCCTTCAAAAGCATAATCGCATATTGTTTCTACACTATCGGGAATTGTGTAACTCTTTGTTGTATTTCCTACCGGATAAAGAATCAATTCTGTCTTATCTTTATTGAACAATACTCCGTATTCATCGCTTGAATATACAGTATTTTCAGAATCTACTGTTATGCTCTCAAGACTTGAACACATGAGGAACACATCATCACCAAGGTTTGTTACTCCGCTGCCGATTGTGATGCTTGTGAGGTCTTTACAGCCTTTAAACGCATTCTGACTTACAACTGTTACGCTGTCAGGAATTGTGTAATTTTTTGTCGCATTTCCTGTCGGAAAAAGAATCAATTCTGTCTTGTCTTTATTGAACAATACTCCGTATTCATCGCTTGAATATACAGTATTTTCAGAATCTACCGTTACACTTTTAAGACTTGTGCAATAAGATAATGTATCTTTACCCATGCTTGTTACGGTATCAGGAATTGTGACACCTGTGATACCTGTACAACCCTCAAAAGCTCTGTCAACTATTCTTGTTACCGGATATCCGTCAAGTTCTGACGGAATGGAGATATCTCCGCTGAGCGATGCATCAACAACTACTATTGTTGCTTCATCCTCTGAAATGTTGTATGTATAATGTCCGCTTTTTTCCATCGCATTGACTTTTGTTGCAAAAAGATTAAGCTCGGGCATATCAAGACCGACCATGCTCGTAAGCGGTGCGGCGCCCAAAACCATAACCACAACAAGAAAAACTGAGATTGCCTTTTTAAATACTCTTTTCATAATCATATCCTCCGTATAAGTTTGGAATATATTCCATTTTAAGATACTATACACCTTTATAAAGACGATGTCAATATTTTTCTCAAAGCTCATGGAGACAAGAGAACCGTCCCTCTGTGTTACTGTGATGTTACCTAGGAGACAGGAGAACCGTCCCTTTGTCTCCTGTTATTGACACTCCATACAAATTTTAACAAATTTACACTCCCTATACTCATCATAAGTGACAATGTTAAAAGTATAACTGCCAATAATGTAATCGCCGCACCTTGTGACAGACTCTTTAAAAACAGTCTAGCAAATAAAATGCCGCATGTGCCACCCAAAAAGGGTAATAAATAAAACTTTTTGGTACTTTTTTCTGTTTTGTACTTATCTGACTTTATATTTAAAAATACTATAAATACAACTATTGTAATGCAAACAAGTAATAACAACAAGAAAACTAAAAACAAAATCCAGCTTTCACCAAAGTTTAAAGCCATAACCCTATATGCCGCAAAATCTAAAACCAATGCAATATATAGATAAAAAACACCATCACATAAAAAGCGTGCTGACTTTGATGTTTTCATTTTACAAATCAATCTAAAAAATGTAATACTTATCAACACATCAAATGTTCCTAAAATAATAAACCATAATGGGTGCCTCTCACCTATAAGACATACAGCCATACTTAAACCCCATATACCTACAAGCCTCTTAATACATTGTGATACACTAAATGGGATATAATTATAGTTTATAAATCTTTCGATTTTTTCATAATTTACCATAAACTATTTACTCCTACCTTTGTCCATTCCCTTGCAGTTTTTCCGTTAATAGAAATCACATCCGTTGCTACATAAAGACCAACACCTGCAACAAAACCTACCGCCGTAACACAAGGGGACGGAGTTGTTGTGTTATCTACCACACAAGAGAACCGTCCCCTTGTGTTATAGTGTGTCAAGAGAACCGTCCCTCTGTCTCACGAAAAGGAGACAATAGAACCGTCCCCTTGTCTCCTTCTTGTGTTATATTTATCCAATATGCTGAATCTAGTTCAGGAATATTCGCATAATAAGTAACCATTGTTTTTCCAATGGAATCAACTTTTTTCTCAATTTTAGAGAATTTCGAATTATTACTATCTGATAAATCTAAATAACCACCATTAGTATCAGCAATTGTGATAAAATACTCATCCGTCGGTCTGTGTTGATATACACAAACTCTTATTTCACCGAAATACTTTTGGGCAATCTTTTTCACATCTATTCCTCTTCCGATTTTCCAGCCCTCTTTGTTTTTCGGTATAATTAAATAATTATGTACTCCATCATTATTACCTATAACTAAATCACTATTTTTACCTTCTACAACAAGCAACACTTCAGATTTTCCGAAATCAGCATAATCATAAGCTGACTCTGGTGAATTGAACGACACAAAAGAATTTTCAAAAGGTAAAATTGACAATCCCGTAATCATAAGTAAGGAAAAAATTATAGCCATAATATACAGAACACTTTTGCTCGTTGCTTTTACTCTTTTTATAGCCAACATTAAAGAAATGAAAAATACTAACACGATTATAATTCTGATAACAATAAACATTTTTTACTCCTTATGAGACAGGGGGACGGTTCTGTTGTCTCCTTTTCGTTGACAGATAACACAACAACTCCGTCCCCTTGTGTTCCCCCTTGTGTTCTTGTGTTTCTTGTGTTTTGTTCTGTTAATTTTATTATATCACAAAGAACACACATTTCAATATATAATTACGTTTACAAATTGGGGTATTGACTTTTTAAAAATGTAGTGATATAATTACGTGATGTTGTATGTAATACAGCAATCCTTGTCTCTGAAAGAGTCAGAGACCAAAGTCCAAAAGGAGGTGCAAGATAATGTCAAACTATGAAACCATGATGGTATTCTCACTCAAGAACGGTGAGGAAGCTGCTAAGGAAATGGTAGAAAAATTCAAAGCTATAATTTCCGAAAACGGCACAGTAGAAAGCGTTGACGAATGGGGCGCACGCAAACTCGCTTATCCTATCAACTACGAAACTGATGGATATTATGCTCTTTACAATTATAGCTGTGAACCCGCATTCCCCGCAGAGCTTGACCGTATTGTAAAAATTACAGACGGCGTTTTGCGTTCACTTATCATCGCAAAGAAAGCATAAGAAGGAGGGTTCATTATGCTTAACAATGTTGTTTTGATGGGCAGACTCGTTGCTGACCCCGAACTTCGTACAACAGGCACAAATGTATCCGTCACATCTTTCGCTATTGCGGTTGACCGTGCATTTGCAAGACCCGGCGAAGAACGTCAGGCTGATTTTATTGATATCGTTGCATGGCGCCACACAGCTGAATTTATTACCCGTTATTTCCGTAAAGGTTCAATGATTGCCATTCAGGGTTCAATCCAGACCAGAATGTACGAAGATAAAAACGGTAATAAAAGAAAAGCTGTTGAGGTTGTTGCTTCAAATGTAAGCTTCTGCGGTTCAAAGAGTGAAACAGGCACTGCATCAGCTCCCAGAATGGAAACTGCTGCTCCCGCCCCCTCTTACTCAACAAGCGAAGCTAACGATTTTGTTGAAATCCAACCCGACGACGATTTGCCGTTCTGATTTTTTGAAAGGAGAATTTAAGTCATGGCTTACGAAAAGAATGACAAGTTCAACAAGAAGGGCCGCAAAAAGGTTTGCGCTTTCTGTGTTGACACGGTAGAAGAACTCGACTACAAAGATGTAGCAAAGCTTCACAGATATATTTCAGATCGTTCAAAGATCTTACCCCGCAGAGTTACAGGTACATGTGCAGCTCATCAGCGTGAGTTGACAACAGCAATCAAACGTGCTCGTCACATCGCATTGCTTCCTTTCTCAAGCGACTGATTTTAATATCAAAATTCAACAGGGAGTTAATCAAACGATTAACTCCCTGTTTTTTAATTTTCTGAAGTTTTCAAGTCAAGCATTAGTGTCACGGCAAAAATATTCTGATTTTTATCATAATCAATGCCTATGTCACCGTCATATTTTTTTATAGTCCTCTTGACACTTATCATCCCTAAACCATGCAACAGTTTATTCTTTTTTGTGGTTATAGGCGTTTTGTTATCGTCAAATCGGGGCGATGTATCGCAACTGTTTGAAATAATTATGACAGAGTAGTTATTACGAAAGTCAGTTTCAAAAGTAATATATCGTTCTTTTGAGTTTATACTTGCCTCAATAGCATTATCCAAAAGATTTCCTAAAATACTTACAGTATCGTGATATTCTAATCCGATCAAATTGTTGTTTTTAACATCATATTTGAATTCTATATTGTTTATGCCACACTCAGTTACATATTTATCAATAATTACGTCAAGAATTTTATTGCCACTATGGCAAACATTACTGTACTTATTAAGATTATCAAGCATTTCAGAAATATAATGCTCTATTTCAGGATTTTCGTTAAAATTTCTAATTGCGGATAAATGATTTCGGGCATCATGGGCATATATCCTAAGATTAGTGTTTTGTTTTTCTAAAATTTCGTAATATGAGATATCTGTTTTAATTTTATCTTGTTCTTGTTGTAAAATCAAAAGTTTGTTTTCTTTTTTAGCATTGATTTGATAAGCAAAAAACAAAAATATTGTAGAAATAAAAAGAGCAACACTGACAACTGTAAGTATAATCTGATTTGTGTGTTCTATATTTTCAGTAACGCATATATACCAAAAACTTCCTACAGAAAACATCAAAATTGACGGATAAACAAAAAAACTTATCGGTATTTTAATTTTATTGTTGTCCTCTTTTATAAAATTCAGAAGTATCATTACGCAAATAAAATATAAAACTTTGCTGATTATCACTTCAATTACAAGTTCGATAGGTTTTTGAAAGTCCGTAGCGACATTTCCTGTTAATGAAGGTATCAATAATGTTAAAAGTATTTCAAAAAAGTTTGAAGCAGCAACTAAAATAACTGAATAAAAAAGACCTTTTATTTTTTTCAGATTAAAGCATAATATCGAAAACATAAACGTAGCAAAAAATGTATATGAAACATTCAAGAAAATATTGCTTATAAGAAATATATTTATTATCGCACCGATTTCAAATATTACGGTACCAATTAAAACCGTAGATAAAAGCGGTGTCTTTCTGTCGGATAAATTTCCGAAAAAAATACAAGCTATAAGCATTTCCACAAAGAAAACAACTATAAACGCAAGATTTACCAACATATTTATCTCCTCCTCAGATATTCAAACCAAAATTTATGAAAATCTGCTTGTCGTCGTGAAGCTATAGGGATTCTGACATTGTCATTTATCCAGAGTTCTGTATATTTGT
>JAFRZS010000144.1 GCA_017442445.1 Clostridia bacterium | reverse complement strand
TCTTGCTGTGTAAAGGTCATCAGCTGTATAGATGAGATACGGATTTTCCTTTGTTCCTGCTCCGTCAAAGTCGTTTTCCAACTGAACTTCGAGCGGGAAAGCGATATAAAGATATGTTGTATATGTCTGACGAGTAGCACTATCACGAACAGTCTTCGTAAACTTGTTATATACGAAAGTTTTACCTGAGCGCAAAGCTCTTACAGTTACGTAACGACCCTGCATACTTGATGTAACTTCCATAACACGACGTGTCTGAGATAACCAAGCATTTGCAGTTGATGTAACTCTGAAGCCTGTTGATGTCGCAGGGAATTCCATACCGCCTCCGGGTGAGAATACCTGAACGGGCGTACGGTCAACAATGAATTCAGGAAGAATTGAACGATCAACACGGTAATCGTCAATTTCTCCGTCACCGTCCATATCAGTAAGATTGATATTTGTTGCTATTGAATTGTAATTAGCTATCTGATCTGCAGAAACTGTACCTACAAGATCCTGAGAAATTTCGCACTTTTCATAGTCAACATCATAGATGAAGTTTGAATAGTAGTTGTTACTGAACAATCCGTCAGGAACTGTAAGTGTTGTATTGCTCGAATCTGAAAGTGATTTGGGGGCATTTACATTACCTAAAACAATACCCTTATAATTTACATTTTCAGAGAAGTGACATCTGATTGTATTGTCATGGATAAACTTAGTACCCGCAGCAACTGCAGAAGATGAAAGGATATTACCCATGATACCGCCTTCACCCTTCTTCATAGAAGCGGTTGTAGAGGTGTTCGTACCTGCGGTAATAGTTGATGTAACTTCACAGAAAGAAATGTTAACATTTTCAATCTTTGCAAGTGTTGACATTCTGCCCACGATACCGCCAGAACCGTTACCGTTTGCAGATGATTTAGAATACACATCAGAGTGAACCTGACAGTATGTAACACTTACTTTGCCGTTAGCGTTGATCATACCGATGATACCGCCAACCTGACCTGAACCCTGTACGACGTTTTCATTACCAATCATTGATGTCTCGTTAACAAGACAATGCTTGATTGTTATTGTATTTGCAGCATCATATACGTAACCGAGAATACCGCCTGCTGCAAAGTTAGTATTTGAAGTTGCCGATGATGAGTAAATGTTTGATCCCTGGATTTCACAGTCGGAAACATCAAGTGTACATGTATGGTCAATAACCATACCGACAATGCCGCCTGCTGTATTTGCAACTACTTCAGAAGTGAGGAGCATACAATTTTTAATTGTTCCGCCTGCAACACCGACGATACCGCCGGTTGTAACACCGATACCATAAGTACCTGATGCACCCTCTCTCTTGGTGCTTTCAATCTTATAACCTGTTACAGTACAGTTTTCAATGGTGTTTCCGGTATTGGTATTTTCAATACCCTGATTACCGAGTGAACCGATGATACCACCGACACCTGCACCGGTTGTAGTTGTATTTGATGCACCGCCGACTGCCGTAATTGACTTTAACTGTTCTGCTGTATTTGTAACATTACAATTTCTGATTATTACATTCGTTGCAGGTGCTGAACCTATGATACCGCCTACAGCGTACTGAGAAGCTGAAATGTTGATATCTGTAACTTCACAGTTTTCAATTATCGTCGGCATCTGAGTTGTACCGATAATACCGCCTACGCAAACACCGTTTGCTGCACCGGATGTTGAATCAATGTACGCAACATTACCTTCAGTTGCGTAAACATGAATGTTCGAAACAGAAATTATACCTGTTTCGGGTGCATTTGCAGAATCGTATATAGGATCCTTCTTGTTTGTTTTACCAATAAGCGTGCCAACTTCTTTACCTGCATCAACCTTCGGATTTTCAATCCAGATGTTGTCAAATTCAGCTGCACCGTCAACCTGAGCAGCAACAATTGATGTAGTGGTTGCACTGATATTCGCCATTGCAACTACAGGGTTTTTCAATGAAAGGTTTGTGATGCTTGCACCGTATCCTACATAACCGAACAAACCCTGGCAAAGAACATTGCTTGTTCCTTCTATTTTGAGATTGCTGATAGAATACAAGGGTTTTCCCTGACCGTCAAGGTCGCAGGTAAATGTACCGTTGAAACGATAAGGCTCTGTTGATGTCTGGAAGCCTATCGGAACATGTGAATAACCTGTCATATCAATATCAGCGACAAGCTTAAACACTTTATCTTCTCCGCGTAAAGGTTCACCCTTTGTTGCGTCTTTATATAATGTACCCCATGTTATCAAATCCTGCGGAGTCTGAATAAGGAAAACTTCGTCAGCATCCTGAATAAGACCATCGTCAGTAGTAACACCTGCTCTTGCAACAAGATTGGTAGGTTTATGTTTAACAATTACAGTTGACTTCGGTACATTTGATTCAGTTGCAACTATCGGTACATAAAGTACACCGTCAACAAGTGTCGGGTAGTTTGTTGCATCATTTACAATAGCAATCTTTGTTGTAACTGAAAGTTCAAAGTCTTCAACTGTCGCATTTTCAAAAGCAGCAAGCTTCGGCAACTCGATCATAAGAGTTGTGATAGTTGTCATATCACTGTTAAGACGACCGGCTGTCTTAAATCTCCACTCATTGAGGACACCGTTAACCTTACCGCTTGCATAGTACTGAACTGAAGACTGTCCGAGTTCATATCTACTGAAGTAAGTGTTTTCGAAGGTTGCCATGTAGTTTGCGTTACCGTAAACAATACCGGAACCGGTATCCATATTGATATAACCGGATGAATAACAATCTTTGATGACACCTGTGCATGAATCAATCTGCGCAATAAAGGGTGAACATCCCATTATTGTAGCCGTATTACCGGGACCCAAAGGAATATCAAGAGACTGGCGCACTTCTGATTTAGCTGCACAGTTTACGATATTTGTGACTTCAGCATCAAGTAAACCGATGAAACCTGCTGAATTATTAGCGCCTGCCCAGACCTTAACATCAACAGTACAGTTATTGATATAGCTGTTACCTGTTACTCTGCCGATAAAAGCAGCATCATTCTTCTTTGATGTTGTAATTGCATAAGGATTGTTTGTGCCATTAGCACCTGTCAATGTGATATTATCAAGTGCCGCACTACTCAATACACCAAAAATGCTTGTAGTGATAGCTGATGTCAACTGTATCTTAATATCATGGATATATCCTCTGTCGGGAGCATCAGTTGTATGTTTTTCATCAATATTACCGAATATTGAGTTGAAAATTCTTGTATTTGTTTTAATTGTACGCTCAGTATTCTGAGCAAGATATTCACCGTTAAGTGTTCCGGTGAAATCAAACGGTGTCCAGCTTGAGGCGGGGACTGTAATGTCAGCAACAAGCTTATAATGTGCGAAAGGAGCAAACTTTATAAGCTGGAACTGTGCAAGGTTGGCAATTTCTATAGGTGTATTAGTGGTAAGTCCATCACCGTTAAGTGTTCCTGTTGTAACCAAAACTGAAATATATAATTCCTGATTTACAGTATTTGAGAAATGAGCTGAACCAACAGTATTCGGAAGTGTAATTACAGCGTTAAACTTAATCTTAGTGCCACCGTCCGCTGTTCCTACTGATGTAACAGTCATTGTATCTGCTTCAAGCGCAACAGTTGCGATAGAAGTGTTCATTGATGCAAAACTTGATTTGTTGACAGAAACGGAAACATTGTCATTCCAGGTAGAACCAAATGAGCTGATATCAACAGTTGCTGAATCCCCAGTGCTGAGAGCAACAAGTTTTCTGGTCTGTTCAATGTCATTAACACCTGCACCTGTGTAAGAACATGATGCCGGACGTCCGCTTGCATCACTTGACCAATATGTTGTGTCAAGAATTGTATCTCTGCCGCCTACACCGATAACCGCACCGAGCGGAACTGTGCTATTTGCAATTTTTACAAGTGCATAACAGTTGTCAATAACGATGTCAAGTGAATTTACTTTACCCACAATACCGCCGACTGCGATATCAGTGTTTATCGCAGTACCTGTTGTACCTGATGCAAAACTGTGTGTGATTTTATTAGTAGATATACCTGCGATACCGCCGTAAACGGTTGCAGCGCCTGTTTCGTGATATGCGCTGACATCAATTGCAGAACAACCTTCAATTATACCGTCGTTTGTTGCTGTGATACCGCCGTAAATGTATTCATAACCGTTAAAGATAATATTTGCATTAGAAGATGTGGCAGTCTTGTTATTTGCTGTTTCACCTTTTATTGCAGACTGGATAATATAACTTATGTTATGACCTGCGATACCGCCGATGTAGTTACCGCCGACAATGTTAGCATAATTATACATTATATTACCGCTATCACTTTTGAAGATAACATCAGCATTCTGGACACCGTCACTCTTGTTAGCAGGTAACCCTGCAAGGTTAGCACCTACGATACCGCCGATGTAGTTATTTGCATCAGTGGCCGCAATCTTCAGACCTTTAATTATTACACTGTCAGTCTCAGCAGATGCACCGCCTATGATACCACGGTTCTGACCTGCAATACCACCGATGTAGGAACGGCTTCCGCCGATTGATAACTGAATGTCATGAGCTTCAATGTTTCTGATACGACCTGATACATTATTGTCTGCCGCAACAACACCTACACCGTCATATGTAGTAAATCCGGAATATTCGGTGCTCTGTGAAGCAACGTTTGAGTTCATAGTAAGCTGAATGTTATTAAATGAACAACCTGTGATAACACCGTCATTACTCAAAGCAACAGCTGCAAGTGCAGTTGCGTTTGAAGATGTTAATGTAAGATTGAAGTCTTCGAAAATAATATTATCAATAACCGAATTACTTGATAAATAGCCAAAAAGCGCCAAGGTGTTCTGAGCACCTGACGACAGAGTTAAGTTTGAAATTGTGGGGGCACTACCGTCTTCCTTCTCACCAACGAGGTTAATGAACTTTGATGTGTCTGCAGGATTGTCAGAAATCAACCAACCATTCATACCACCGAAAGTGTTGTTAGTGAAAATATCGAAAGCAGCGTTGTAACCCATATCCTTAGCCACAGCCGGAAGAGTGCTGAGGTCAAGGTCAACAGTAAGCTTGAAATACTTGTTGGAATCGGAAAGATTGAGTTTTGTCTGAACATCAACAAAATGTGATACTGATGAGATGATGTATGGGTTCTGCTGTGAGCCATCACCTTCCCATGTAACCGAAAGAGCCTGTTCTTCGACGGCAAATTCGTTCTTGACAGTAGGTTTTTTAGTGTTGTTCTGAGTAGTTGTTTCAGGCTTTGTTGTATTAGTTGAGGGCTTTGTTGCAGTTGAGTCAGTTGAAGGTTCAGTTGTTGATGTTTCAGTGGATACAGTTGTGTCAGAGATAGTAGTTGACGTAGTTGTAGATGCCGAAGAAATAACCTCCTCAGCATATGCCCCGGGCACAATACAGGACAAAATGACAGTGGCCGATAAAATCAGCCCCATCAACCTGTGTAATATCCTTCTCTTAATCATCGGTGAACCTCCACTGTAATCCTTCAACTCAGCACTTCAGAACCGTTGTAAAGTGTTTTTACTTGTCAGATTCTGTACCCGTTTTTTTCGCTTTAGCTTTTGCCTTAGCCTTAGCAGCTTTTTCTTTTGCGAGTAACTGTGCTCTTTCTTTAGCCTGTTTTTCCTTAAGTTTAGCTCTTTCACGAGCTAATCTTTCTTTTTCTTTAGCAGCGAGTCTTTCTTTCTCTCTGCGCTCTTTCTCTTTTATTTTAGCTTTTTCAGCGCGCTCTTTTTCTTTGAGCTTTGCCTTTTCGCGTGCTACGCGCTCACGCTCTTTAAGTTTCTCTTTTTCTCTGGCAGCTCTTTCTTTTTCTTTCTGTAAAGCTTTTTCCCTTGCCAGACGTTCTTTTTCTTTTTCCTTGATTCTACGAGCTTTTTCAGCTTCTAGCTGCTTTTCTTTCTCTTTATTTAAGCGCTCTTTCTCAAGTTGTTTCTGCTTTGCAATTTTTGCCTTTTCTTGCTGTAAAGCTTTTTCCCTTGCCGCGCGTTCTTTCTCTTTTTGCTTGAGTTTAGCAGCTTTTTCCTTTGCAATCTTGTCAGCTTTCTCTTTTGCAACTCTTTCGCGTTCTTTTTGCTTGAGGAGTGCAGCTTTTTCTTTCTCAGCTTTAATTCTTTCAAGCTCTTTCTGCTTAGCAATACGCTGACGCTCTTTTTCTTTCTCTCGTTTTGCTTTTGCAAGAGCAAGTTCTTTTTCTTTCTTAGCTTTAAGTCTTGCTTTTTCTTTCGCCTTGCGCTCTTTTTCAAGTGCAATCTGTTTAGCAATCCTTGCAGCCTCTCTCTCTTTCTTGCGTCTTTCAATTTCTTTTCGACGTTCTTCTTCAAGTCTGATCTTTTCTGCAATTTCTGCCTTGCGATCGTTTTCAGCTTGAAGAGCTCTTGCGATAGCATCTTTGATCTTCTGTTCTCCTGCAGCCTTCTTCTTGCTGACACGTTTCATTTCATCAACAAATACCTTGCGTATTTCTGCTTCATCCATGTCATAGTTAAGAACAAGTTCTTCTGCAAGACGTTTAAGCATCTTCGGTTTCAACCTACGGGATTTGAGTCTTGATTTGAGCTCTTCTTCCGGAACTACATTCCTCTTTAAGAGTAAGTAGTTAACACCAAGAAGCTCATTAAGGTCATCTCTGTACTGGTCTGAAACCATTTCGTTTGATTCTTTGGCAATAATCTCATAACCTACATCAGTATATGAAGATACAAACTGCCATAATTCCAAACATGCTCTGAAGTTCGGGTCTTTTGAAATAACATTAGTTCTCATAATCGGAGGACGAACCGGGGTACAACCGTGCAACTCACGCATAAACGCTGATCCCGCAAATTCATTGATAATTCTTTTTATCCTGTCTATGCGCTGGAATGCAGAGGCTGTTTTACCTGCTTGCGATTCGTGTCCGCCTGAAGACTGTGTTGCTATTTCAAGTTTATATGTAATTAATTCATTACCGTGTTTTATTTCACTTTCCATTTTCATTGACGCCATGTTTTCATCATCTGAAAGATTGAAAAGTACATTATATCTTGCGTCTATAAAACGCTGAACATTTTTGATAAGTGTGTAGATAAATCTGTTTTCATAGATTTCAAAGCTTTCTTCACGGAAAACATTGAGAATCTGACTGGGTGTAACCTTGTCACCGTCAACACGAGCAATCATATTTGTGTGCTGAGCAAGATGTCTTACTGATTCAGCAGTAATCTTTCTTGCACGTTCAATCGGAACAATTTCTTCTTCCTGAACAATGAATTTTCTCGGGTTTCTGATGATTGTATCAAGGGGAACAATGCATGCCTCAATAGCATCGACCCAACGAAGGTCAATTTTCTTTTCAAAATATCTGTGGAAAAGTGATAAGGAATTCTTACCACCACCAATATCAAAACTTAAATCCTCATAAAAGTCATTGTCCTTGAGAATGGACGACATAGAGTCTTTATACTGAGAATAGAGTTCATTATATGACTTTGGCATACCCGATGTCCCCTTTTGTAGTTAGATTAGATAAGCTTCTGGAGTCTTTCAAGATACTCTTTACATTCTTTCATGTTCTGCTTACCGAAATGTTTATTGAGATATGTAATCAAACCGCTGATTTCATCACGAATGAAAGCAAGGTTCAAGCTTTCAAACTTACGCAAAATCTTGTGACAAAGAATGAAATCAAGACCGTCAATTTCTGTTCCGCCGCAAGCAACATATGCAGGAACGAAGTCTTCAAGCTGCTTAACAATACGGTTACCGAATGCCAAGCGGAAGTGCTCGATAACATAGTCGTCAAGTTCTGCAAGTTTTCTGAGGTTTTCTTCGGAAACCTTATATTTTTCTTTTGCTTCTCTGAACATTTCTTCAAGATGCTTATAGCTTAATGTGAGATGATCAGTCCAGGGAGCTTCAAAATATTTACCCTTTGTATTGATATCAATCGGAATAGCACGGTCATAAACCTTATCTGTAACTGCGAATGTTGAGTCGTCGTTATTGATTGTTCCGATGTACCACATATTTTCGGGGAGTCTTAATTTACCGTCAAAGAGATGTTTCGGGTCTGTGGGCCATACTGAAGGTACCAAGCTTACTACCCATTCATCACGGCTGGGCATTTCAAGGATTGAAAGGAGCTCGGCGAAGTAGTACTCGACACGAGCGATGTTCATTTCGTCGAGGATTGTAAGGAAGATATCCTCTTTATATGTAGCTTCGTACATCTTTTTAAGAACTTCAGTTTCATTAAAGCGCTTTGTGAATTCGTTAAAGTAGCCAAAAAGCTCTGTACGGTCACGCCATGACGGCTGAACTGATGCGATTGTTGCATCGTTCTGAATGAACTTACCGAATGAGTAAGGAAGCGATGTTTTACCTGT
>JAFRZS010000143.1 GCA_017442445.1 Clostridia bacterium | reverse complement strand
TGCTGAAAAGCCCAGTAATATCAAGGGTTTTTAGAGTGTTAGTTTAATAAATTCCAATATGTCGAACAGATAAGAGCAGATGGATGACCTCATCTGCTTTCTTATTTTTGCATTCTGATATAAGGCCGGGTGGAAAAACTTTAACAAAATCGAACAATTTTGCAAAAAGGGCTTGGCGTCGCTAAAAAGGTGTAAAGCGTTAAGCTTTACACCTTTTGCTTATGGGTTTAACATTTATCGAATGAAGGGTTACATGCGTAGAAGTTCTTTGAATTCATTTTATCAGTAGCAATTCTTAAAGCTTCACCGAACCTCTGATAGTGAACAATCTCTCTTGCTCTGAGGAATTTAATAGGTTCTCTTACATCAGGGTTATCAATCAGTCTGAGAATATTATCGTAGGTTGTTCTTGCTTTTTGTTCAGCAGCGAGATCCTCATGTAAGTCGGTGATTACATCGCCTTTACTTTGAATTGTAGCTGCACTCCACGGAGTACCGCTTGCAAACTGAGGATAAATTGCTGTCGTATGGTCTACAAAATAATCTGAGAAGCCCTGTCTTTTTAATTCTTCCGCAGAAAGTCCTTTTGTAAGCTGATATACAATTGCGCCAACCATCTCAAGATGCGCAAGTTCTTCTGTACCGATGTCTGTTAACAATCCTCTGAGTTCAGGATAGGGCATTGTGTATCTCTGACTAAGATATCTGAGCGAAGCACCGAGTTCACCGTCAGGTCCGCCGTACTGTGAAATAATAATTTTTGCTGATTTTGCGTCAGGGGTTTTAATATTTATCGGATATTGTAATCGTTTCTCATAGGTCCACATCAGCAGTCACACCACTCTTTCTCCCAAGGCCATGGGTTTTTAACCCATTCAACACCCTGACCGTTTTCAGGTGTTAACGGGCCGAATTTTTCTTCATACATACATCTCAGTTTTGTTGCCTTTTCTTTATATTCGTTATGAAGTGCAAGAGCCTGTAAATCTGCAGGGTGAGTATCCATAAACAGATGAAGCTCCCACATAGCAAATTCAACTTCTGCAATTCTCAACAATAATGAAGCTCTGTTATCCATGTTTCACACCACACACTCCTGTAAACGGTAAGTTGAGAACAGGGAATAATGTGCCGACTTTTAAAGCTTTGCACTCATCATATACGGTTGTATCTGTCTGAAACGGAATGTATGCCATAGCAACTACAGGACACTCCGGGAGAGCTGTTTTCTGATGTGTGCACGAATTATATTCAACACATTTGCAACCGGGTTGCACTTGATTGAATCTTCTGCAATTTGACTGATAATTCACTGTCATTCTCCTTATCTTAGAATTTTGACGCGTCACAGTACATAGTATGCATTTTACGAAGTTTGTGTCTTTAATGATTGTAAAATATTGACTAAAAAATCTTTTGTGATATAATTTACAGGAAATGAGGTGTTTTCATGAATACAAAAAATCTTAAAATTATTAAATCAGACGGAACACTTGCTCAGTTTAAGTCAACACTCTTAGAGAGTGAGAAGGAAGCTAAAATTAAAATTGAGCTTCTTGAAACTGCAGTAATTGACGAGGTCGTAGTTTTTGATGAAGATCTGAAATTACCGCCTGACTGCGAGTTTTACGGTGACGGTTATCAGATGTTGACATCGTATGTAGGTGAAATAGGGGATATTTATAAAAATTCCTATTCAACATTTGATACTAAGTTTTCACTCCCGAAGAAAAACGATTTACCTACAGCATATAATTACATAACAATCAATACTCCTGACGGATACCGGCTTTTCGGCGCTACTTCATGTAAGAGTTACCGCACTGAATTCAGAATGAACGGCAGTCATCTGACTATTGCTCAGATTTTTGAAAATAAAGAATATACAGCAGGAAACATTATTGAACTTGAAGGTATTGCGATAATAAAAAGTGAAGATTCAGTTGAAATGTTCAATCAATTTGCAACACTTATTAACCGAAATCATCCGAGAAGAATCTTTAAAGAAGATCCTGACGGTTGGTGCACTTGGTACACTTTCGGTCCTGATGTTACGGCTGAACAGATTTTAGGTTCTCTTGATACAATCAAGGGCAAAGCACCTTACTTGAAATATATACAGATTGATGACGGTTACGAACCTTTCTATGGAGATTGGCTTGAGGTCAAATCATCTTTTTCGTGTGAAATGAAAGATTTGTGCAATAAAATTAAAGATGAAGGATTTGAAGTCGGAATTTGGCTTGCACCGTTCGTTGCTTCGGGCAACAGCAGAATTTTCAGGGAAAATCCTGATTGGTTTATTAAAGACGAAAACGGTAAACCTCTTAATTATGATGAGGCTGCAAAACCCGGCTGGAGAGATATTCCGTGGTACAGTCTTGATCCCACAAATCCCGAAGCTTTGAATCATATAGTTAATTTCTGCAAAACTATAAAAAATGAGTGGAAGGCATCTTACTTTAAATTAGATGCGAATGTATGGGGAGCATTACCGTTTGGTCACAGATACAATGACAAAATGACATCTGTTGAAGCTTACAGACACGGTATGCAGGCAATTTGCGATGCTTTAGGCGATGATGCTTATGTCATGGTATGTACGGCACCTTTCTGGCCGTCATTAGGTCTTGCTAACTCAATAAGAACTTCAGCTGATATAGTCAGAAGTGAAATTCCTTTGTTGAGAAATGTAAAAGAAAATATGCATCGTATCTGGACGAATAAGAAGCTTTGGCTCGTTGATCCTGATGTTATAATTTCCGATTCTGAACCTACTCTTGATAAGGAACTTGTGAAATTACACGCAATAAGCGTAGCGGCAGGCGGCGGTGTCAAGATGTACGGTGAAAATCCGATGGAAATGCTTGAAAAGGACGCAAGTTTCTTACAGAGATTGATAAATCATAAGAATATTCCCGCGAAACTTAATTATGATTTATCTGAAGGTATTACTGAAACTGAAGATTATACTGATTACTTCTATTTTAATTTCAGTAAAACTGATTCAAAGACATTTAATAACGCTCCTAAATCTGCACTTGATGTCTATGCTAACAGAATGGTATTTCCTAACGGTTCGATTACATTGAAGCCTCTTACTGCTGAATGGTTGAGAATCAAAAAATAATTTAATAGAAAAATTACTAAAGAGGTTCTTACAATTGCCTGTAAGAACCTCTTGTGTTTTAGTAGTTATTTAATTTTTTTTACGCATACCTTGCTTGAAGGTTGATGCTCTGTAACTTCCGTCCTTTTTCTCGCATTCTTCTTCCCACAGCTTTTTCATTCTATCGTAAATTTCGTCTTCTATTTCAGGAGTACCTGTAGCGCAAGTGGGTAAGAGCATATCACCGGCAACCTCCGGTATAGTACAAGCTGTATCGTTTCTCCATTCATCTCTTGCTTTTTTATCACGAAGGTTCGGAATATCAATGGGTATATTACCGTTTAAAATTGAGCGATATCCCAAAATTCCGGGTAAAAACATATCTATTGCTTCATATACATCAATGATATCTGCTTCGGGATTTCCTTTGATTTTTTCTGCAAAGTTCCACATTACATAGAAATCAGAACCGCCGTGACCGAAGTTTCCACCTTGTTCGTCGAGTTCGCGTTTTGGCTCATAGCTTTCCTCGGTAATTTTATAAGCCTCAGCAATCTCGTCGCTTTTTATGTATATTTTTCTTATGCGACCGCTGTCGGGAACCTCTCTGCCGCATTCCATTCTGCCCTTGGAGCCGTACATTGAGAACCAGATTGAATCAACATAAAGCCCACCGTGAATACTTTTTATCAGAGCTCCGTTTTCAAGAGTCACCATTTCAACCGCAAACGATCCGGATTTATTGCCGCCTTTAATTCCTCTGTGATTGTTTGATGATTCAAAGCCTACAACTGATACAGGTCTGAGTCCTGTTGCATGTATAATCGGACCTAAAGAGTGTGTGCAGTAAAATGTAGAATACATATTGTTACGCCAATGATCTTTTTCTCCGTATGTCAATGCATGCCATATCGGAGCACAGTTATGAATGTACTCACATTCTGCGTATTCGATTTCGCCGATCTTGCCTTCACCATAGAGCTTCTTCATTTCATACGGAGCGGGCATGAAGCAATAGTTCTCACCATAAGCATAAATCATTCCTGTTTCTTCAACGGCTTCAATAAGCTCAACTGCTTCTTTCATTGTCTGAACAGGCAAAACTTCTGAAAAAACATGCTTTCCTTTTTTCATAGCTTTGATTGCAAAGGGAGCGTGTTCATTTGCATAGTTTGCCAGTACGACGGCATCCATGTCGTGTTCAATGAATTCATCGAAATTATCATAAAATGTAATATCGTAGCCTTCAGCCCGTTCTTTTTGCGCCTCGAGAACCTCAGGTGATTTATCACAGATTGCGACAATTTCCGCATTGTCTGCTTTTTTGCAATAGCTTATCATACTGGTTCCGCGGTAACCTCCGAGAACACCGATTTTTATTTTTTTCATTTTAGCACCCCACAACATTACTTTTTTTATATTATATGTTAATAATGCAGGTCTGTAAATTGAAAATAGTCAACTACTTATATAATTTTGTAATATTTCCTCTTGACTAAACTTATAAAATGATGCATAATATCAGTGAGGTGACTTAAATGGAAGAAAATATCTGCAAATTTTTACCGAATTATAAAGCTGATAACGAAATAAATATAATTAATCTTGTTTATGAAACAAAATGTAACGAAGTAGATGGCGCTGTTAAAAGAACTTCTACATACCGAATGCATATTGTTATAGAAGGCGAAGGTGTTTTGAATGTATCAGGGACATCTACTGAATTGAAGAAGGGTGATGTTTTTATTCTTCCTCCGGCTGTTACTTTTTCAATAGAAAACACTCAGAATATTAAATATATATATATAAGTTATTTAGGGATTAAGGCTAATTATTTAGCTGAACAATTCCGTCTTGATAAAAACGGAACTATTTACCATGATTTTGAATCTTTGCTTCCGATATGGAAATCTGTGTTTGATGTACCCAATGATTTGTCAAATATAAGGTGTGAAAGTATCTTACTTTATACTTTTTCAGAAATCGGCAAACGCTTTTTTGTTGATGCTACAGAAAAGAAATTTTCTTCTGCACCTGAGAAGATAAAGAAGCTTATTGATGATAATTTCTCGGATTCTACTTTAAATCTTGAATTTTTATCA
>JAFRZS010000142.1 GCA_017442445.1 Clostridia bacterium | reverse complement strand
GATTGCATCAAAGCTTTTAGGGCCTTTTATTATTAAAAATTCAAAATATATCAGTGACAGCGGAGACCTTGCAATTACAAACGGCGAATTTGTACTTAATACAAAAGACAATCACACTTTTAAGGAATTTAATGAAAAAACTGTTGCAAAATATGCTGTCAATTTTTTAAAAGAACACGAAATTGATGTTTCTGATTTGAAAGTTTTTGATGTTGTAAACGAAAACGGCAATTTTAAGGTTACTTTAAGGCATTCTTTTTTTGATAAGCCTCTTTTTAATGTTAAAACTTATGTTTATGTCAGCGGAGGCGGTGTTTATCGCATTGAAGGAAGTATTTTTGCTCTTGATTCTTTGTCAGAGTCTAAAAAATACACAAATAATCCGATAAATGTTCTTTTAAGATATTCTGCTGAAAGACAAAGCAATGAAAAAATAGAAATTTCCCAAATAAACACTGGTTACTACACTGAAAATAATCCAAATGATTATAAATCTATTTCTGCGCTTCCTTGTTATGAAATTGTTTTGACTGACGGTAGTCGTCTTTATTTTGACGCTATTTCGGCTAAAATGGTTAAATAGCCTCTATTTTACATTATTTTAAATTTTGCGTTACCCTAATCAAAAACAACACCTTTTTTTAAAATAGGGGTGTTTTTGTGTTTTAAAACTCAAATAATGAAAATTTTTTCTTGATATTTTATAATTTTTATGTTATAATTATTTCGTATAAATTTATTCTGTTTTTGTATGGTGATTTTATGAGTATTCACGAAAATATATGGCAGGAAACCTGCCTTAGAATTAAAAATTCCGGTCTTATTATGGATGTTCAGTACAACACATGGATTGCTCCCATTGAAAAAGCTAAGTTCGGCACTGAATTTATGTTTTTATGGGCGCCTAATTCTGTTGCTAAAGCTTCTATTGAGGACAGATATGCCGAAATTATTAAAGACGCAGTTTTTAAAGTAACTAAAAAAGTTTACAAATTAAAAGTTTTACTTCACGGTGAGGAAGAACCTTTAGAATCTGAGGCTGACGAATATAAAAAGCTCGGAATTAAAAAAGATGAAACGCTTCTTAATCCTAAATATACTTTTGATACTTTTGTTGTAGGTAACTCCAACAGGTATGCTCATGCTTACGCACTCTCTGTTGCAGAAGCACCGGGAGGAAAGTATAATCCGTTATTTTTGTACGGCGGAGCAGGTCTTGGAAAAACACATCTTTGCCAGGCTATAGGAAACTTTTTTAAAGCATCACGTCCTGATGCTAAAGTTATTTATGTTTCTTCTGAAAAGTACACAAACGAATTTATTAATTCACTTGCAAACAAAACTACTGATCTTTTCAGAGAAAAATACAGAAATGCCGATATTTTAATTGTTGACGATATTCAATTCATTGCGGGAAAGGAATCTACTGTTGAAGAATTTTTCCACACTTTTAATGAGCTTTACGAAAATTCAAAACAGATTGTTTTAACATCTGACCGCCCGCCAAACGAAATTCAGCCTATTGAAGAAAGACTTCGTTCAAGATTTGCCTGGGGTTTGACATCTGACATTACCCCTCCTGATTTTGAAACAAGAATTGCTATCTTAAAAAATAAGGCTCAAAGAGAAGGCGCTCATTTTTCAGATGATGTTTATGTTTACATAGCTGACAACATCAAATCAAACATCCGTGAGCTTGAGGGTGCTTTAAATAAAATTATTGCTTACAAAGATGTTAATATAAATGTTGAAATAACTGAAGATGTTGCATCTGAAATTTTAAAAGATTTAGTTTATGAATCAGATGTTGATGTTACTGTTGATATGGTAAAAAAAGCAG
>JAFRZS010000141.1 GCA_017442445.1 Clostridia bacterium | reverse complement strand
AAGGATATCCCCATTTACATATCTGACTATGTTATGATGGGTTACGGCACAGGTGCAATTATGGCTGTTCCCGCACATGATGACCGTGACTATGACTTTGCAAAGAAATTCGGTATTGATATCATCGAAGTTATCAAGGGCGGAAACATTGAAGAAGCTGCTTATACAGGCGACGGCGAAATGGTTAATTCCGATTTCCTCAACGGTCTTGATAACAAAAAGGATTCAATCGCAAAAATGATTGAAGTTTTACAGGAAAAAGGTATCGGTGAAGGCGGCGTTCAGTATAAAATGAAAGACTGGGCATTCAACCGTCAGCGTTATTGGGGCGAACCCATTCCGATCGTTCATTGTGACAAGTGCGGTATGGTAGCTGTTCCCTATGAAGAACTTCCGTTAAGACTCCCCGAGGTAGAAAATTTTGAACCCGGTACAGACGGTGAAAGTCCTCTTGCAAAGATTGACTCTTATGTAAACTGCAAGTGTCCCAAGTGTGGCGGCGACGCTAAGAGAGAAACTGATACAATGCCTCAGTGGGCAGGTTCATCATGGTATTTCCTGAGATACATTGATCCTCACAACGACGAGTGTCTTGCAGATATGGACAAACTCAATTACTGGCTTCCTGTTGACTGGTACAACGGCGGTATGGAGCATGTTACACGTCACCTTATCTACTCACGTTTCTGGCATAAATTCCTTTATGATATCGGCACGGTACCTCATGCAGAACCCTATGCAAAGAGAACTGCTCAGGGACTTATTCTCGGCCCCGACGGTGTAAAAATGAGTAAGTCACGCGGTAATGTTATTGACCCCAATGAAGTTGTTGATGTGTTCGGCGCAGACGTTCTTCGTACATATGTACTTTTCATGGGCGACTACGAACAGGCTGCTCCCTGGTCAGAAAATTCTGTTAAGGGCTGTAAGAGATTTATAGACAGAATCTGGAATTTACAGGAAATCCTTGTTGACGGCGATGAATTCTCAAAAGAGCTTTCATCATCAATGCACAAGACAATCAAGAAAGTCACAGAAGATATTGAAGCTCTTAAATATAACACAGCTATCGCTGCTCTTATGACACTTCTCAATACAATCTATAACAAGGGTTCAATTAACAAAGCAGAGCTTAAAGCTCTCCTTCTCCTTGTCAACCCCTTCGCTCCTCATGTTTCGGAAGAAATGTGGGAGGTCTGCGGTTTTGGTAAAATGATGGCTGCAGACGGTGAATGGCCGACATTTGATGAAGCTAAATGTGTTGATGAAACAATTGAAATCGTTGTTCAGATTAACGGTAAAGTCCGTTCACGCATCACAGTTCCCACAGACATCAGCTCTGATGAAGCAATTGAACTTGCTCACAAGGACGAAAAGATTGCCGAAGCTATGAACGGTATGAATGTTGTGAAAGAGCTTTATGTTAAAGGCAAACTTGTTAACATTGTTTTAAAACCGTAAAAAATCTCGCAAAAGCACTTGACAAATTTACGCGATTTTAGTATAGTATTTCATAAGGTCGGAAAATTTCCGGTCGCAATATAAGAAAATTATCCCTGCATTCAGCGGAGGGAGGGAATAGAATGAGTCAGGTAAAAGTTAAAGAAAACGAATCTTTGGACAGCGCTCTCAGAAGATTTAAAAGACAGACTTCCAGAGACGGTGTTATTCAGGAAGTTCGTAAAAGAGAACATTATGAAAAGCCTTCCGTAAGACGTAAGAAAAAGTCTGAAGCCGCACGTAAACGTAAGTATAAATAATCGCGGTACGGAATAAAGTTTTCAAGCCTTGCAGTCAACAAACTGCAAGGCTTTTTCTTTTGCCCTCGGGGATGTCAAAAAAGCGCAGACCGTATAAATACTATTTATACTACAAACAAGCTTCGCCTCTCGGCGTACCTTTGTACGCCTTCGGGTAACCAAAAACAATTAGCCTTGTTTTTGCTCAGTTTGTTTGTTCTGCATCTTTTTTCCCTATCCCCGCAATCTTCTCCTTAAACCAAAAAAGAAACCTTGTTTGCACAAGATTTCTTATCATTTCATTTCCTGTTCAAGCTCTCTAAATTCTTTTGTATCAAAAAAATCAATAATACTTATATCAAGTCCGTCACATAATTTCTTTATAGTAACAATGCCCGGATTTTTGCTTTCTCCGTTCAATATACTCTTAATCGTAGATTGTGAAACTCCCGATAAATAACTCAGAGCATTAGGGGTAATATTTCGTTCTTCGCACAGTTTATAAATTCTTTCAACTGTCACTTCATAGATACCCAAATTTTCTCCCCCTTTTGTTTCTTACAATAAGATGATATATCACTAAGAAGAAAACAGTTAGTGATATTTCACTATTTTTTTAAAAAAATCTATTGACAAACTGTAATAACCATGTTAAAATCTACTTGTAGTTAGTGATATATCACTAACTTGTGTATAATATTTTCATTATACATTCTTTATTTTTTTGTATTAGGGGTGATTCCAATGGACATCGAACAGGTGGTTTGTGCCGCAGAATACCCGAGTTATTTTTTGCACAGGATTGTTATTTTTTTAACAACATCTTGATTTAGTTTTTTCCTCTTGTTGATTTAATTCATTCTGAAATACTCACAATGATATTCTGTGACACATTGCATATTTCATACACTAATATGCTTTCAGCAATATTTTGAAAGTAAATGAATTTTAATCAAAAAAGGAGATTATAAAAATGTCAAAATCAATCAGAAAAATCGTAGCTATACTTCTACTCATAACAATGTTTTTCAGTTTTCAGCAAATTTCAGTCTCTGCTCTGCAAACAGTCAAACCGGTTACTACAAGTTCTGCAACACGCAAATGGAGAGAACTCACAGGATATTATAATATTAAAACCTTAAACGATCTCAAAAAAGCAGTTAAAAATGCCGAAAAAACAAACGATGCACATCCGTATACATTAAAGAAAAATATAACACTCGAAGAACCTTTAGTAGTAAACGGTTACTTAGACATCGAAGGCAACGGTTACAAAATAACATCATCAACATATAACGGCAGTAAAGGTGTTTTATTCAAAGTCGGATCTAAAGGTTATTTATCTTTGAGCAACATTACCATAACAGGCGAAAAAACTTCCTTGATATCTAATAATAATTATCTGTTCTTAAAGAAAGTAACCGCACACTCAAACGGCAAATATGTTGCGATTCAAAATCAAAAGGGAGCTTCTTGCGAGATATACGGTGGTAAATTTACTGCGAATAAAAATAACATTCTTATTCTATACCAAAACTCCCAAGCAAAAATCGATGGTAGTGCAACATTTAATGCCCCCAACAATAATGACATTTGGATTGCCGGACCTTATGCCTCAATAGATTTTTATTCTGCAACTGTAAATGACATTTATGTAGTACCTGGAAAACAAAATTACATCTACAACCACAATAATAAAGCTTCGATAGGTAAAATTGAACCCGCTTTCAATTTTTTATTCCCCGTGCCAAAATATACCCGTGTTTCATCTGAGTGGAGCAAGAATCGTACACTTAATGGTGTAACAAAGCCGCATGGAGGCATAGATATTGCAGCACCCAAAGGAAACGCTATAGTCGCATCAGAAGCAGGAACTGTTGTGCATGTAAAAAACGATGCTGATGGTTACGGTCTTTATCTGACAATCAAACACGAAGAAGCGGGTAAAACCTACTATACCCGTTATGCTCACTGCAGTAAGATAGTTGTAAAGGCCGGACAAACCGTATCACGCGGTACCAAAATAGCAGAAGTCGGAAGCACCGGAAACAGCACCGGTCCCCATCTTCATTTTGAAATCCGTACAGAAAACGATTATAAATTCGAGCATACCCTTAACCCCAGACCGTATATAATAGATGCTAAACCATTATACCTCTACTAAGAACAGAAACCCTATGGATAAGATAGCACAAACATTAAAGGGAGCTGTGAAAACAGCTCTCTTTCTTATCGGCAAAGATCAGAAAAAGTCTTGCTTTAGCAAGGCTTTTTCTTTTGTCAAAAAAGTGTCGGATATGGGGAATTTTTATTTGACATTATACTATATAAATGATATAATTTTAAGTTAGTAAGTATTTGATTTTACAAAGAGAGGAGCCTATGCCCTAAATGGTCTCAGGGCATTGTAAAAGTGTATGAAATCAAAAATTGAAGCTGCAAGATTACAGTTTGAAACTGACCTTGCAAAAGCTACTACAAGTGAAGAAATTGAAAATTTAAGAATTGCCTTTCTCGGCAAAAAAGGTCTTATCACCGATTTGCTCAAAGGCCTCAAAGATGTAAGTGTTGAGGAGAAAAAAGAAATCGGTAAAGATGTCAATATACTCAAGGGATTTGTTGCAAAATCTATTGAGGAGAAACAGACTGAGCTTAAAAAGGCTGAACAGGAAGCTAAATTAAAGAGTGCAAAGTGCTATGACATAACAGCACCCGATAATTTAGAGCTCGGTACTCTCCACCCCATCTCACTCGTACAGAGAGAGGTTGAAAAGGTTTTCGTATCAATGGGCTTTACTATTGAAGACTTCTCTGAAATCGTTGACGATTACAGCAACTTTGAAGCTTTGAATATTCCGAAGCACCACCCCGCAAGAGATATGCAGGATACATATTATCTTGACAACGGTCAGCTTTTGAAGACACATACTTCTGCTGCACAGAATGCTATTATGAAGAAATACGGCGCACCGCTTCGTGTTATCTTCCCCAGCCGTTGCTTCAGAAATGAGTCAATAGACGCAAGTCATGAAAATACATTCTTCCAGATGGAAGGTATTATGATTGATGAAGATATTTCTATTTCAAATCTTATCTATTTCATGAAAACTCTTCTTTCAGAGGTTTTCAAAAGAGATGTTAAGGTTCGTCTTCGTCCCGGCTTCTTCCCCTTCGTTGAACCCGGCTTCGAATTGGACATCAACTGCGAAATCTGCGGCGGTGAAGGTTGTCCGACTTGTAAGCATTCAGGCTGGATTGAGCTTTGCCCCTGCGGTATGATTCACCCCAACGTACTTATTGAGGGCGGTATCGACCCCGAAAAATACACAGGCTTCGCATTCGGTCTCGGTCTTACAAGACTTGCTATGATGGAATACGGAATTAAAGATATCAGAGTTTTAAACTCGGGTAACCTCAAGGCTCTTACCCAGTTTGATACAAGAAATATTTAAGGAGGTGGACGTAAGATGTTAATTTCAATGAATTGGATCGGTGAATTTGTTGATCTCAGCGGTCTTGATTTAGATGCGCTTATTTCAAAATTCACACTCGCAACTGCTGAGGTTGAAGAAATTTATCATAAGGGTGAAGATGTTATCGGTGTTGTTGCCGCTAAAATTCTTTCAGTTGAAAATCACCCGAAATCAAAGAAACTCCACCTGCTTAAAGTTGATGCAGGTGACAAGGTTTATGATGTTGTCTGCGGTGCCCCCAATGTTGAAGTGGGCATAATTGTCCCCTTCGTACCCATGGGCGGAAGTGTCGGCGGTATGGATATCAAGGAAGCTGAAATCGCAGGTTACAAATCCTACGGTATGTGCTGTTCTGAAAGTGAACTCGGCATCAGCGATGACCACTCAGGTCTTATGATTTTACCCGAAGATACAAAACTCGGCACAAGCATCAAAGACCTCTATGCTATTGATGACATCGTTTTTGAGGTTGATAACAAATCTCTCACAAACCGTCCTGACCTCTGGGGTCATTACGGTATCGCAAGAGAGTTTGCTGCTATCACAAAGCGTCCTTTAAAACCCATTGATAAAGTAAATCATGAGGATTATGCAAATCTTCCCGAAGTTGAAATTGATATTCAGGACACAGAGCATTGTTACAGATACATCGGTACAAAAGCTGAGAATGTTACAAAAAAAGTAAGTCCTGTTGACATGAGAATCAGACTTTTCTACTGCGGAAGCAGAGCTATCAATTTCCTTGCCGATATCACAAACTATATCATGCTTGAACTCGGTCAGCCTATGCACGCTTTTGATATGCGTCAGGTAAATAAGGTTGAGGTTAAGCGCTTTGATAATAAATTCAAGTTTGAAACTCTTGACCAGGTTGAAAGAGATATTGACGAAAATACTCTTATGATCTGCTCCAACGACGAACCCGTTGCAATCGCAGGTATCATGGGCGGTTATAAATCAGAAATCAATGACGATACAACTACTCTCCTTTTGGAATCTGCTAACTTTGACGGTGTATGTGTCAGAAAATCAACAAGCAGAATGGGTCACAGAACAGATGCAAGTATGCGTTATGAAAAAATGCTTGATCCCGAGCTTTGCATGGTCGCTGCAGAAAGATATGTTAAATTACTTCTTGATTTAGACTCAGGCGCAAAAATCACATCTGCCATGACAGATGCTTATCCCGTAAAATATCCCGAAATTTCTCTGAACTTTGACAAGAGATATGTTGACCGCTACACAGGTATTGAAATCACTAACGATGAAATCGTTGAAACCCTTACAGCTTTAGGCTTTAAGGTATCTCTTGAAAACGATAATTTCAGTGTTATTGTTCCCTCTTGGAGAAGCACAAAGGATGTTACAATAAAAGCTGACATCATTGAGGAAATCACAAGAATTTATGGGTATGATAACTTTGTAATCAAAACAACAAACAGTCCGTTGGCACCTGTCAGAGATTTGCCGTCAAGAAATGATGACTATATGGTAAAATCTCTCCTTGCTGATAAATTCGGACTCCACGAAATCCACACATATATGTGGAACGATGCTAAGAAACAGAAAGAAATCGGCATCGTAGCTGAGGGTGATATCCGTCTTATAAACTCAATTTCTCCTGACAATATCATCATCAGAAAATCACTTATCCCCAACGAGCTTACAGTTATCAACGAAAACAAAACTTTCAAACCTACATTCGGTATTTTTGAAATAGCTAGAGTTGTTGACGGTAAGAAAGAAAACGGCTATGCGAACGAAAAGAAAATGCTCGGCATTACACTTTTCAGCCGTGAAAAGAGCGAAGAAGAATTGTATCTCGCTGTTAAGGATATCGTAAAAACTATCGGTATCACTACGAAGAATTATAATTTCACACTCAAAAATGCAGAGAGTGTTGACCTTGCATGGCAGCACCCCGTTAATACTGCAGAAATCTATATGGGTGATATAAAAATCGGTTACTTCACAGCTTTGCATCCCGAAATTAAGGATAAAATTGACAAGAAGGCTGCAATAATCTGTGCTGAACTTGATATGGATTGCATTTATTCAATTGAACAGTCATATATTAAATATGTTCAGCCGTCAAAATTCCCCGGAATTGAAATTGACCTTTCATTCTTGCTTGACAAAAATGCTAAGTTTGAAGTTATCTCAAATGTAATTGATAGCTTTGAGTGTCCGTTCATTCAGGGATATAAACTTGCAGACATCTTTGAGAGTGAAGCACTCAACGATAAAAAGAGTGTTACTGTCAGAATTGATTTCTGCTCATTTGACAGAACTCTTTCAGGTGATGAAATCCAGGAATATTTAAACTCACTTATTGTAAAATTTGCTGAATAGTGAATTAACCTCAAGGCTTAATTCCAAAAATCCTAATCTACCGAAAGGTTGGTCTAATTGAGTAATATTCAGAATTTATACGAGCTTTGGAAAAAAGAAACAGTAGCTGATAAAGAACTTTATCAGGAGTTAGTTGAAATTGAGGATAACGTAACTGAAATCGAGGACAGATTTTATAAATCACTTGAATTCGGTACTGCAGGTCTGCGCGGTGTTTTGGGTGCGGGTACGAACCGCATGAATATCTACACCGTCAATCAGGCAACACAGGGTCTTGCAACCTATCTCAATTCAACATTTGAAAATCCGTCAGTAGCTATAGCTTATGACTCACGAATTAACTCTGATATCTTCGCAAAATCTGCTGCAGGAGTTTTGGCGGCTAATAATATCAGGGTATATATCTACAAAGAGCTTATGCCCACTCCCATGCTCTCATTTGCAGTGCGCAGACTTTCCTGTAAGTCAGGTATCATCATAACCGCAAGTCATAATCCGTCAAAATATAACGGATACAAATGCTATGATCCCAACGGTTATCAGATGACTGATGAAGCCGCAAAGAAAACTTACGAATTTATTCAGAAGACCGACATTTTCAACGATGTTAAAACTATGGGCTTTGACGAAGCTATGAAATCAGGTCTTGTTGAATACATCTCAGACGATATTATAAACGAGTTTTATGACAAGGTCAGACTTCAGAGTGTTTTGTCAGTTGAAGATTGCAAAAAAGCTGATCTCAAAGTCATATATTCTCCCTTAAACGGCGCAGGAAACAAGCCTGTCCGTAATATTTTGAAATCTGTAGGCATTGATAACATTACAGTAGTTGCATCTCAGGAAAATCCCGACGGAAATTTCCCGACCTGCCCCTACCCCAATCCCGAAATCCGTCAGGTATTTGAAGAAGCTATTGAGCTGAGCAAAACTGTCGGCGGTGACTTGTTACTTGCAACTGACCCCGACTGTGACCGAGTCGGTATTGCCGTTTTGCATAACGGTAAATACACTCTCATGAACGGAAATGAAATCGGTGCCATGCTTGCAGAGTTTGTTCTCTCAAGAAGAAAAGATCTCGGCACACTTCCCGAAAATCCGATCATTCTCAAAAGTATCGTAACTTCAAAAATCATTGAGAAAATTGCCGAAAGCTACGGCGCCACAGTTCACAACCTTCTTACCGGCTTCAAGTATGTCGGTGAATTTATTACAAATCTTGAAGCAAACGGTGAAGAAGACAGATTTGTTCTCGGTATGGAAGAAAGCTACGGTTATCTTGCCGGTACTCATGACAGAGATAAGGACGCTGTTGTAGCTTCAATGCTTATTTGCGAAATGGCTGCTTACTATAAATTAAAAGGCATGACACTTATTGATTTCATGGAAAGCATTTACAATAAATACGGTATGTATTGCAACTCACTTTCAAACTTCGCTTTTGAAGGCATGGAAGGTATGGAGAAGATGCAGAACATCATGGCTGATCTTCGTAACAACCCTCCGTCAATTGTTGCAGGATTTGACATTGTTGAATTTTCCGACTACAAAACAAGTGAAAAATTCGACAAAATAAGCGGAGAAAAGTCAACAATTGACTTACCCTCCTCAAATGTGTTATCATATACTTTGGACGGCGGTTATGTCGCTATAATCCGTCCCTCAGGTACGGAACCTAAAATCAAACTCTATATTACAACCTGCGGTGATACCCGTGATGAAGCATTGAGCTTAGCCGACAGTATTACCGAAGATTTCAAGAAAATACTGAAAATTCAGTAATTCAAAATTGGAGATGTTTAAAATGATGAACAGTAAACTTGTCATCAGGATTATCGCCATTGTTATGGCTGTTCTGATGTTCGGTGGTGTTTTTGTGGGTGTAATCACCTCACTCGTTTGATGGATTTTGTGGAATAAAAGAAGGATGTCTTATTATGGGTAAGAAAGTTGAAATTGAAGAAACCAAGCTCAAAAAGTCAAAGCAGAAAAAAGGTGCAAAGACTTCCGGCAAATCAGGTTTCTGGACAAAAAACAATAAACGCAATTTAAAAATTCTTATCGTCACTGTAGTTGTTGCATTATTGATATTTGCGGTTGTTTTTGCCGCATATTATATTGATATGCTTAACAAGATAAATATTGACGGCGGTGAAAATTATACTGCACCGAGTGATGTGGTTGAAGAAGATGAAAATTTCGACGCTATGTACGATGTCGGAGATTCTAATAACCTTGACGAAATGATATACGACTGGGCAACAAACGGCGGAGAAAAGATGCACAGCAGAAATGTTATCAACATTCTTCTTCTCGGTCTGGACAGCAAAGACGGAAAGCAGTCCTACGCCCGTTCTGATGCAATGATACTTGTATCTATCAACAAGTCAACTAAAAAGGTTACTCTCACATCATTCTACCGTGACAGCTACACATACATGAAATACGGCGAGAATGAAACATACGCAAAACTTAATGCAGCATTTTTCTACGGCGGTCCTAAGGTACTTATAGAAACAATTGAGAATAACTATAAGATTGAAATTGACAACTATGTAAGTGTTGACTTCAGCACATTCCCGAAACTTATTGATGCACTCGGCGGTGTTACAGTTGAGGTTAAGGAATACGAAGCAAACTTCATCAACCGTACAACAAGATATACAATTGAAAGCGGTAAGAAAGTAAAGCTCAGCGGTAACGAAGCTCTTGTTTTCTCAAGAATCCGTTACAGTGACTATGACGGTGATGTCAGCCGTACACGCAGACAGCGTCAGGTTATCCAAGCTATTATCGACAGCGCAAAAGGTGCTTCAATCGGACAGATTAACAAGGCTCTCAATACTGTATTACCCTTCGTTACAACAGATATTTCAAAAGGTAATATCAGCTCTCTTGCAGTTCAGGCACTCTCTCAGGGTTGGATTGATTATGAAAGAAATCAGCTGACAATGCCCAAAGAGCTTGAAACAGGCTGGACAGCGATGATTAAGGGTCAGTCTGTATGGGTTGTTGACTATCCCGTATCAGCATATAATCTTCAGAAAGCTATCTACGGCAAGAGTAATATCATTTTAAGCGATGACAGACACTCAGCTCAAGACCTTTTGACAAGCAAGAGTACAACAAGCTACTATGTACCCGAAACAACTACGAGCTATTACACACCCGAAACAACAACTACAACTACAACGACTACTACAACAACTACCACCGCTGTAGAGGATACCACAGATCCGACAGAGACCACATCCGATTCATCGTTAGAGGTCGGAACTCCCGAAGCTTCTGAATCAGAGGGAAACAACAACTGGTTACCATTCCAATAATAAATTACTAAGGCTGTAAACTCACAGAGTTTACAGCCTTTCATTCTGCATTAACAGAGGCTGTAAAAAAACGAATTTTTTTACAGCCTCTGTTTTAAGGGAATAGGAAAAAAGATGAAGAACGGACAAACCGAGCAAAATCAAGGCTTCAGCCTTAATTTTGTATGCCCGAAGGCGTACAAAGACGCCCAAGCGGTGAGGTTTGTTCGTAGTATAAAACATAAAATCTTATCGTTTTTTGATATTATATGCATATTTATGGGGTTCTGTAGGCTTTATACCTGCAGAACCCCCTTATTCTATGCGGTTTTATGCGGTCTTCGCTTTTTTTACATCCCCTTTTT
>JAFRZS010000140.1 GCA_017442445.1 Clostridia bacterium | reverse complement strand
GTGACGTTTATTTCAAAACAAAATATCCCGAACACAATCTTGTCAGAACAAGAACACAGTTTGCTCTTGTAAAAGCTATTGAAGATAACTACGATAAGCTTCTTGAAATAACTCTGAGGGGTTGAGATTTTGGAAAAAACCAAAGACAAAAAAATTAAAATTCGTTTTAAAAATAAGGGAGCGGCGATTATTGCTATAATGATTGCAGTTCTTGTCCTCGCGCTCGTTTGCCTCGGAATATGGGGCATAGTAAGTCTTGCAACAAGAAATGCAAATGAACCTGAAACGCGTGAGCTTTATCCGGATTTTACAATTACAACTTTATCGGGCAGTCCTGATTCAACACCCAACTCGTTGTCCTATATTAAAAATGCAGCAACCTGCGGTGCTCAGATGATTGAAGTTGACCTTATGTTCAACACAAAAGGTGAACCTGTACTTACAGATAAGTATGATCTGATTGACGCTGATGCGACAGTACCGCTTATCAAGGCTCTTGAAATATTGAAGGAATATCCGGATATATCACTTTTGCTTGATCTTCATGCACTTACAAATCTTTCAAGAGTTGAAGAACTTGCAGAAAGATACAATATGTTCGGAAAAATCTTTTATTCCGGTGTTACTTTGAATAATATGGATTATGTACTTTCAAATTCGCCGAATATTCAGGTGTTTCTTGAATTAGATCTCAGTTCACACAATGCAGATGATTTAGAGTTTTATGACTACATACGCGATTATGCAATAAACGCATATGCACTCAATATTGACTTTGATGATTTGGATTATGAATGGGCAGAGCTTTTGGTTAATGACGGACACAAAATTTCAGTTTATGATGTTTCGTCAAAAAGTGAATTCAGAACTGCACTCAATATGTTTGTAGCAAATATCACTACGGATAAGCCGGGTGAATTACAGGCATATATAATTGATTGGTTAACTGCATAAAATGAAAACATATGAACAATTAGTTCAGGCTGTAAAGCTGTGGGTACTTGAAAATAATAAATCGTTTTTAAATTTTAATCTTGACGAAATCAGTGACAGATATGTTGAAGGTTTATTGCCCTCAGATGATATGCTTGATATTCAGGACAAGTATGTAAGTGATTCTGAAAAAATATTAGTATCGTTCAAGGGCTCCGTCACAATTGATTACAGGTCGGCAGTCCACAGAAATGAGAATAAATTTGTCTATTTCAAGCTGTGTGAAGCAGTTTTTGATGACGATGGAAATGTAATTGAATACAGCTTGATCGGCTACGATTGGTAATTATCTGACCGCATTTGAAATATATTCTTCAAATGCGGTCACAATAATTTTATTATATAGGAAATTACTCGCATTGCGAGTAATTTCCATATAACAAGAAACACCTTAATCCCCCAAGATTGGGGGCAAGGGGGTTGATATGTTATAAGCGTTTTCTTATAAAACCAAACGGAGTCGGAATAATGCAGAAAAGATTAAAAAGTATTACATTAGTTCTTTGTTTCCTGATAAGTGCTATGTTCATAAAATGCGGATATTTAATGCTCAGATTTTATATCAGCGGTGAGGATGTTATCAACAGCTATCAAGCGGAAATTTCGCAAATCAGGGGAAATATTTATGATAAAAACGGAAGGAAGCTTGTGAACGGTAAAAAACAAAACACACTTATCATAAGACCGAGCAAAGCGGCAGTTGAACTGCTAAAAAACAACCTGACTACAGAGGATTTTCTTGAAATACAACAAAAAATACTAAACGGCAGACCTGCAGAAATTTCTCTTGACTATACAATACCCCAATCAGATGATATCATTCAGGTAGAAACATATAAGAGATATTATGAGAACGGTTTTCTGCAACATGTTTTAGGCTATACGGATATTCACTCAAAAGGCGTCGGCGGTCTTGAAAAAGCGTTTGATGAATTGCTGTCGGGAAAAAACAGAAAGATTACTGCAGAATATACTCTTTCTGCAACAGGCACATCCTTGTTCGGAGATCAAGTCAGGATTCAGAAAAACGATTACTATTCTCCAAAAGGAATCCGAATCACAATTGACAAAAATATTCAGAATATCTGCGAAGAAGCGATTGATAGTTTCGGTGTTGAAAAGGGTGCAATAGTAGTATTAAATGCAAAAACATCTGAAATTTCAGCGTTGGTCAGCAGACCTGTCTATAATCCTTATGATGTAGAGAAAAGCTTAAAAAACGAACAGTCACCGCTTATAAACAGAGCGTTGAGTCCCTATTCAACAGGCTCTGTATTTAAAATAGTTATAGCGGCAACAGCACTTGAAGAAGGTATTGATTTTTCGTACAACTGCAGTGGCAAAACCGAAATAAACGGCTTAGTCTTTAACTGTCACAAAAAAGAAGGTCACGGAGAAATAAACCTTGAAGATGCTATCTCGCACTCATGCAACACATATTTTATAAATCTTGCAAAAAAGCTTTCGGTTGAAAGAATATTAAAAACGGCTTCTGATCTCGGTTTCGGAGAGAAGACAGTTTTGTGTGAAGGAATAGTATCTGATGCTGGTAATTTGCCGACAGTTTATGATATAAACTCTGATGCGGCATTAGCCAATCTCTCTTTCGGACAGGGCTTACTTACAAGTACACCTTTACAAATCGCTGTAATGACAGCTGCTGTTGCGAACTCAGGTAACTTTGTCCACGCTAACTTAATTGACGGCTATGTTGATGAAAATTCAGAATTTACTCAGACTGTCAAAGAAGCACCCAGGCGAGTTCTGTCAGAAAGCACCTGCGACACTATCAGAAATGCTATGGTAAAAGCGGTAAAAGAGGGGACGGGGAAAAAAGCAAATCCTATAAACACAAGCGCCGGAGTCAAGACCTCAACCGCTGAAAATTCTGACGGCACATACAATTCGTGGCTTACAGGGTTCTTTCCTGAAGATGACAGTGAGTATGTTGTTGCAATACTGAAAGAGGACGGAATTTCTGGTGGTGAGGATTGCGGGCCGATTTTC
>JAFRZS010000139.1 GCA_017442445.1 Clostridia bacterium | reverse complement strand
TCCTAAATACAAATCTTTCATTTATCTTTCACCCTGTTTCAACAATTTATTTATTTTCGTTTCTCAAATCAAGAACTCTCTTTGCTTTTCCTACAAAGCGTTCAAGTGATTTCGGTTCAACAATGCTTACTTTACACTGAATACCTAAAACTGTCTGCAAGTTGCGAGAAATGTTCTTCTGTACCTTCTCAATTTCAGAGAATTTATCAAGAATACTCTCATCACCAAGCTCAACCTTGACTTCAAGTGTATCTGTAAAACCTTCTCGTCTTACAACAAGCTGATACTGTCCGCCGATTTTCTCATTGGCAACAAGAACACTTTCAATCTGTGAGGGGAATACATTAACTCCTCTGATTTTAAGCATATCATCACTTCTGCCGAGAACCTTTTCCATACGGACACCGGTTCTGCCGCATTTACATACATCATAATTAAGTCTTGTGATATCACGAGTTCTGTATCTGAGAAGCGGAATACCTTCTTTGCAAAGAGTTGTGACCAGAAGCTCACCTGCTTCACCTTCATCAAGAGGTTCAAGTGTTTCAGAATCTACGATTTCAGGGAAGAAATAATCTTCGTTAAAGTGAAGTCCGCATCTTTCCTGACATTCACCTGATACACCGGGGCCGATAAGCTCACTCATACCGTAGTTATCTGTTACAAATATACCCCATGCCTTTTCAATTTCATTTCTCATTTCAGGTGTACAGCCTTCTGAACCCAATAAACCGATTCTGAGGTTGTAGTCGCTCATGGGATATTCAAGCTCCCTTGCAGTTTCCGCCATATACAATGCATATGAAGGTGTTGCAACTAAAGCTGTTGTCTTGAAATCTCTCATAAACATGAGTGCTTTTTCTGTATTACCGCTTGAATTAGGAACAACGGTTGCACCTATCTTTTCAAGTCCGTAATGAAGTCCTAAAGCTCCTGTAAACATACCGTATCCGAAAGAGATCTGCACGATATCTTCGCTTGTAGCTCCACCTGCTGTGACGATTCTTGCCATACAGTCAGACCATAATTCAAGATCATTTTTTGTATAACCGACAACTGTCGGTTTGCCTGTTGTTCCTGAAGAAGCATGTATTCTTACAATATTCTTCATAGGCTGTGCAAATAATCCAAAGGGATAATTATCTCTGAGGTCAGCCTTTGTGGTGACCGGTATGTACTTAATATCAGATAAAGATTTAATCTTATCTGCAGTAACACCTGCTTCATCAAGCTTCTTTGTGTAGAAAGGAACGTTTTTGTAGCAATAATCTACTGTCCATTTCAATCTTTCAAGTTGCAAAGCGGACATTTCTTTTCTGTTCATTGTTTCAATTTCTTTTTGAAAATACATTTTACACACTCCATCAAATAAAGCTTAACTGTATTTTTCAGTTCAGCTAAGTATTATAACATATTTCTTCGTTTTCTACAACACAGTTGTAAAAAATAAATTTGTTTTAGCGCTTTAAAGTTTTTATGCTTTAAAACTTTTAATCGCTAAAGTGATAATACACCTTAAAATATCATTTGTCAACACCTATACTAAAAAATATTATCTTTTTGTTAAAATTTCAAAAAATACTTGCTTTTTATGGAAAAAGTGTTTACAATATAAATTAGCACTCAGACACAAAGAGTGCTAAAGCATGATATTTTTACAGGAGGAAATCTATATGACTATTAAACCCCTTGCAGACAGAGTTGTAGTTAAACTCGTCGAAATCGAAGAAACAACAAAAAGCGGTATCATCCTCGCTCCCACAGCTCAGGAAAAACCTCAGATTGCTGAAGTTGTCGCTGTAGGCCCCGGCGGTATCGTTGACGGTAAAGAAGTTGAAATGTATGTTAAAGTCGGTGACAAAGTAATCACAAGCAAATATTCAGGTACTGAAGTTAAGCTTGATAAAGAAGAATATACAATTGTACGCCAGAATGACATTCTTGCTATTGTTGAATAATTTTTATTTTAAGGAGATATAATTATGGCTAAAAAAATTATTTACGGTGAAGATGCACGTAAAGCTCTTCAGGCAGGTATTGATAAACTTTCAAATACCGTTAAAATCACATTAGGACCTAAGGGCAGAAATGTTGTCCTTGATAAAAAATACGGCGCTCCCCTCATCACAAATGACGGCGTTACAATCGCTAAAGAAATAGAACTCGAAGATTCTTTTGAAAACATGGGCGCACAGCTTGTAAAAGAAGTTGCAACAAAGACAAATGATGTTGCAGGTGACGGTACAACTACCGCTACACTTTTAGCTCAGGCTCTTGTTCGCGAAGGTATGAAAAATGTTACATCAGGTGCAAACCCGATGGTTATCAAAACAGGTATTCAGAAGGCTGTTTCTACAGCTATTGATGCTGTTAAGGCAAATTCCAACCCTGTAACATCTTCAAAGGATATTGCTCGTGTTGCTACAATTTCTTCTGCAGATGCTAATATCGGTCAGATTATCGCAGATGCTATGGAAAAGGTTAGCGCTGACGGTGTTATCACAGTTGAAGAATCCAAGGTTGCTACAACAGATTGCGATGTAGTTGAAGGTATGCAGTTTGACCGCGGTTACATCTCTCCCTACATGGTAACTGACACAGATAAAATGGAAGCTGTTATTGACGATGCTTTCATTCTCATCACAGATAAGAAGATTTCTAACATTCAGGAAATCCTTCCCCTTCTTGAGCAGATTCTTCAGGCAGGTAAGAAGCTCGTTGTTGTTGCTGAAGATGTTGAAGGTGAAGCTCTTTCAACTATCCTTGTTAACAAACTCCGCGGTACATTCACTTGCGTATGCGTAAAAGCTCCCGGCTTCGGTGACAGACGCAAGGAAATGCTTGTTGACATCGCAACACTTACAGGCGGTGAGGTTATCACATCTGACCTCGGACTTGAACTCAAGGATACAACAATCGATCAGCTCGGCAGAGCTCGTCAGGTTAAAATTTCTAAAGAAAATACAATCATCGTTGACGGCGCAGGCGACAAAGACGCAATCTCAGCTCGTGTTGCACAGATCAAGACACAGATTGAAAACACAACTTCTGATTTCGACCGTGAAAAACTTCAGGAACGCCTTGCTAAACTCGCAGGCGGTGTTGCTGTTATCCGTGTAGGTGCTGCTACAGAAACAGAAATGAAAGAAAAGAAGCTTCGTATTGAAGATGCTCTTGCAGCTACAAAGGCAGCTGTTGAAGAAGGTTCAGTTGCAGGCGGCGGCGTTGCTTTGATTAACGCTATTCCCTCTGTTCAGGCGCTTCTTGATTCAACTGATGACGCTGACGAAAGAACAGGTATCAAGATTGTTCTCAAGGCTCTCGAAGAACCCGTACGCCAGATTGCTGCTAATGCAGGTCTTGAAGGTTCAG
>JAFRZS010000015.1 GCA_017442445.1 Clostridia bacterium | reverse complement strand
GAAAAAAGCACTTGCATTTGCAAGTGCTTTTTTCAATGAAATAAATCCCTTGCGGGATTTGTGAAATAACGCTTTGCGTTATGAAATAGCTGACGCTATGAAATACGCTGCGGCGTATGAGGGATTTATTTTATTTCACATTTTGCCGATAAAGCAAAATATTTCATAATCCGCAGGATTATTTCATATTGCGTAGCCATATTTCATTAATTGTGTTATAATATCCGCATAGGTGAGGATTATGAAATAAAAAACTGCCTTGATAAATGATTTATTTGACGTAAAATGAAATATCCCCATACTCACAGTTCAGAAGTGAGCTTGGGGATTTTTGATTATTTTATTTTCTTGAACACCGGAATAATATCAATCGGTGCGGGTGCTGTGATTGTCTGCTTTCCGTCAAAGATTTCGTCTGTATGGATATTCTGCCATTTACCTTCGGGAAGGTAAACCTGACGCTCAGTCATACCCTCATAAAGAACAGGAGCGACGAGATAATCACTTCCGAACATATACTGTTCATTCCATTCCCAGCAGTTTTCATCGTCGGGGAATTCATAGAACATTGTGCGGATAACAGGGGAGCCGTTTTCACTTGCTTCGTCCATAACAGATTTTATATAATCTTTCATTTCAACACGGATAAAGAGATATTTCTTGAGGATTTCGTAAACCTCTTCACCGTAACTCCACAATTCGTTGTCCTGACCTGTTTCACAGAAACCGCCGCCGTGGTCTTTGTCTGAGAGTGAGGGAGTGATAACAGGAGTGCGGAAACCGTGCATACGAAGGTTGGGACTGAATGTTGAGAATTGGAACCAGCGGATTAAAAGTTCCTTGAAATGCGGCCAATTTACATCACCGTAGAAGCCGCCTATATCTGATGACCACCACGGGATACCTGAAAGACCTATATGCAATCCTGCGACAACCTGATCGTAAAAGCTTGTGAAGGTTGATTTTACATCGCCTGACCATACCAAAGCGCCGTATTTCTGACTTCCTGCCCAGGCACTGCGGATAAGTGATACGGCACCCTTTTCTCCTGCAGCCTTTTGTCCTTCGTAAATTCCCTTGACGTGAAGCATCGGATAGATATTATTAGTCTGTAAAGCAGTACCTGCATAGTAGCGGTATTCACTATAATCATAAGTGCCGGGTAACTCGGGCTCACAAGCATCAAGCCAGAATAAATCAATGCCTTTATCAAAATAATTTTTCTTGACAGTATCCCAGAGGAATGTTCTTGCCTCGGGATTTGTTGCATCATAGAAAGTAGTTTTACCAAGGAAATGCTTTATAAGCTGATCGCCGTGCTCTGCGCGTATGAGTAAACCTCTGTCGCGCAATTCTCTGTAATTGATACTCTGTTGGTCAACGGTCGGCCATACAGATACCATACAGCGCACACCCATTTCCTTGAGTTCTTTTACCATAGCGACAGGGTCGGGCCAGTATTCGTAGTCAAAGTCCCAATCGCCCTGACGAATCCAATGAAAATAGTCAATGATAATAACATCAAGAGGCAGACCTCTTTTTTTGTATTCACGAGCGACAGAAAGCACCTCGTCTTGTGTGCGGTAACGGAGTTTGCTCTGCCATAAACCGAGTGTATCTTCGGGATATTCGGGAGCTCTGCCTGTGACCTCAGTATAGTTTTCGATAATAGCTTTCGGAGTATCGTCAGCTGTTATCCAGTAGTCAATTTCCTGTGTGCTTTCAGCAGACCATTGTGTATAGTTTGCGCCAAAGATAACCTCACCGATTCCGGGGTGGTTCCATAAAAATCCGTAACCGAGATTTGAAACATAAAACGGAATTGTAATCTGCGCATTTCTCTGAGCGAGTTCAAGAACACAGCCTTTTAAATCAAAATTGTTTTGCTGATACTGACCCATACCGAATATTTTTTCGCCTTCAACAGCTTCAAATTTCTGAGTAAGAGAATAGTTAAAACCGTCCTGGGCTTTGTAGTGACGACCGTAAACAGGCATACAGTATGCATGGTCATTAGCTTCTTTGAAAACACGGGTGTATTCCTTTAAAATCTGTTTGCCGTTATTATAAAAAGTCAGATAACCTCTCATATGTACACGGCAACGGATTTTTCCGTTGGTGATATCGGCATAATCATTTTCTGCGATTTCAATTTTAACTTTATCGTGAGGCTCACAGAAGTCAAGAGCCTTGTTGTTATCTGTGAAAGAGGGATTCGTTGTGGCGCGCACACGGAGTGCGTTTTTACCCCAGGCGGTAATTTCTAAAATCTCGTTGCCGTTACGGCAGAAGATCGTATTACCTTTATCGCTGAAAAACATAAAAGACCTCCTTTTATTGAATGGCATTTTATGATATAATAACCTATACCTTATTTTTTTTCAAGGGAGTGAGGTTTATTTATATGAAAATTAATTTAAAATACCCTGTCCTCTTGGTTCACGGAATGGGTTTCAGAGATAACAAAGTGATAAATTACTGGGGAAGGATTCCCAAAGAACTTGAAAAAATTGGTTGCAAAATATATTATGGTTACCAGGAAAGTAATGCGGATATTGAAACAAACGGTCTTCACATAAAAAAACGAATAGAAGATATCGTTTCAGAAACGAATTGCGAAAAAGTAAATATCATCGCTCATTCAAAGGGCGGTCTTGATACGAGATATGCAATATCAACTCTCGGTATTGGGGATAAGGTTGCATCACTTACAACAATAAGCACACCTCACAACGGTTCCGTAACGGTTGACAGACTTTTGAATTTGCCTGATTTTCTTGTCAGGTTTGTCGGCTTTTGTACAGATTGCTGTTACAGAATTATCGGAGACAAAAATCCTTCGTCGTATAAGGTTTTTCATTCCTTCACAACTCAGAAAGCTAAGGAATTTAATATAAAAAATCCCGATGACCCGAATGTGTATTATCAAAGCTATGCATTTGTTATGAAAAATTGCTTCAGCGATATATTTTTGTGGTTTCCTAATCTTGTGGTTAATTTTTTTGAGGGAGAGAATGATGGGCTTTTGACTCCCGCATCGGTCAGATGGGCAAATTTCAAAGGTGTATTCAGGGGTGTCGGCAACAGAGGTATTTCTCATTGTGATGAGGTCGATATGCGAAGAAGAAAACTAAGTAAAAAAGTCGGTGAAGGAGTCAGCGATATAACGGAAATTTATAAGAATATTGTCAAAGAGTTATCGGAACTCGGATTTTAGATTGATTATTAAAATACAATGTGTTATAATACGGTTATTGAATAAAAGGATATGGTGATAGTATGACGAGTAAAGAACGAGCAGAATTGAGAGCGCAGGCAAACACACTCCAGGTACTTTTTCAGGTAGGCAAAGAGGGAGTGTCGGAGTCTTTGATAAAAAGCACAGAAGACGCTTTGAAAAAAAGAGAACTTATCAAGCTTAAAGTTTTACTTGATTTGTGTCCCGAAAAGCCGAAAGAGGTTGCGGCAAAAATTGCGGAGGTAACCAAATCTGATGTAGTTCAGGTAGTCGGAGGAAGCATGGTTTTTTATAAATATAATCCTGAGCTTCATGAGGGAGAAAAGAAGAAAAAAACCGATCCGAAGATTAAGCCTAATTCAAGAAAATACAGAAAAAACTGATTTTTTACAGAGAAAGACTTATGTTTTTCTCTGTTTTTTTGTTTTTTAGATATTAGCAAATTAACGCAAAACGGGTAATTATTAACAAAAATACTCATGTAAATTTATAAAATTTGCTATTTTTGTGAGGAGTCATTAACAAATTGTTAACAAACTATTGTTTTTTTAAATTTATTTTTGTATAATAGAAAATCGAATGTGAACCACATAAAACATCAAACATTTAAAAAATAAATAAAAAAAGGGAGAAAATCAATGGAAAAACAATCTTTAAAACCTTCAGTAGCAAAACCTTGGCTGCAGTTCTTCACAAAAGAAGCAATTGAGTCAGAAATCCCGCAGGATATACTTTATAACATCGTAAAGAATAACAACGAAGGATATCATAGCAACATCGCTTTAAACTATCTTGATAACAGAATTACATACGGTGAATTTTTCAAGAATGTTGAAGCTGCGGCTGCTTCGTTTGAAGCTCTCGGTGTTAAAAAGGGAGACACAGTTATTTGTGCATCAATCACAATTCCCGAAATGGCATATACTCTCTACGCACTTAACAAAATCGGCGCAACAATGTTTGCTGTTGATCCTCGAATGACAGCTCAGTTCCTTGAAGACAAAGTTAAGGAATCAAAGGCAAAAGTTGTTTTATACGTTGATGTTTTCCACGACAAATTTGCAGAAATGTTACCGACACTTGATGTAGCAAAGGTTGTTACAATTTCTATTTGCGACTCAATGCCTTTCATTAAGAAAATGGTAGTGAAGTCAAAATTACCGAAGGTAGAGTTTACAGATAAAATTGTCAACTGGAAAACATTCTTAAGCTACGGCAAGGGTAAAACATCTTCCGTTTGCAAGTACGGAGACAATGATGTTGCGGCTATCACACTTACAGGCGGTACAACAGGTACTCCCAAGGGTGTTATGCTTACAAATGACGGCTTCAATGCAGTTATGCACTCTTTCTTCCACTGCGGCGTTCCTTATGTAAGAGAACAGAGATTCTTCAATATTATTCCCGCATTCTCATCCTACGGTATCGTTGCAAGCTTGCATATGCCCTTGAGCCTCGGTAT
>JAFRZS010000138.1 GCA_017442445.1 Clostridia bacterium | reverse complement strand
GTCTTTAAATTCTTCATCATATTTTGTAAGTGCTTCAAAAGCATCGATTATCTGCTGTCTGCCTTCAATTGTAGCATCAGTAAGATCCTTTGCGTTTATAGGATTATAGTCATACATATGTGTAAACTGAATTACACCGAAACGCGTATTAGGAACAGGGATAAGGAAGGGCATCGTAAAGGGAATTTCTTTGCCGATAATATCATATACAGCTTTCAATTTTTCAAACAACATCAAGCCGTCCTTATATTTCTCGGGAATGTTTCCGACAAGGAACATCAGAGTCATAGGTTGACATTTTGTGTAGTCACCGTTATCACCCAATTCAAAAGGACAACCCGCACTTGCAGCAACCGCACCGTCACCTGTGCAGTCAACAACCGTCTTTGCAAGAGCTGCAAATCTGCCTTCGATGTTTTCAGCTACGATACCGCATACACGGTTTCCTTCAATAAGTGTCCTTGAAAAAGTTGTGTTATAAAGAATCTCTACATTAGCTTCCTTCATTTTCTCTTCAAGGATATTTTTCATATATTCATAATTGAAGCTGATATTCCAGAAGCCTCCAAACTGATTCTTATTCTTCAAAGAAACAACCAATTCTTCAACAAAACCTGCTTTAGGGCCGCAATCAAAGAAAGGATTCATAAATCCTGTTGTCCATGCGCCGCCAAGGCAGTTATATTTTTCAATAATAAGAGTTTTGAGTCCTGATCTGCCCAAAGCTATTGCAGCACCGCAACCTGCAGGTCCGGAACCGACAACTATAGCATCGTAATTACCGCGAACGGGGGTTGTAAGATTTTCGTTAATAAACATGATAAAAACCTCCTTTTTTAATATTATATCAAAAGATACTTGACTCTTTAAATGTAGGAAATTATAATATATATGGATAAAATTAAGATTTGGAGATAACTATGCTGACGGCTGAAAAATTAAAATTCTGCACATATTTCAAGAGATTGGATAAGTTTGTACATGAATATGAGGTATATGATTACTATACACTATTTTGTGTAAAGAAAGGTAGCTTCAGATATAAAATAGGGGAGTCAGGAACTGAATTCGCATCTGATGGCGAAATAATAATATGTCCGCCCGAGAAGGCTTTTTACAGAGAAATTGTTGAGCCTGTTGAGCTTTGTATGATGCAGGTACAAGCTGATGATAGTTTTATATTTTCAACAAATAAAATAAGAATAACGAACACAATAAGATATAATGATGATCTCAACAAGCTTGTGGATTGTGTTTATTGTCACACATTCTCGCAAGATACGATATATTTACACTATTGTAATGATATTTTATATCTTGCTCTTGATAGCATAACAGATCATAGTGAGCTTAAAGAAGTAAAGCTTTATATTGAACAAAATTATGATAAAGATATAAATGTTGATTCACTTGCAAAGAAGAGTGGATATACAACACCTTATCTGATATATAAATTCAAATCTGCTTACGGTCTGCCGCCGAAAGCGTATCGGAATAATATAAGGCTTCAGAAAGCTAAAGAGCTTTTACTTACAACTGATCTGATGTCGCGTGAAATCGCTTCTGCTGTTGGTTTTTCGGACGAATTATATTTTATAAGATTTTTCAAAAAGCACATCGGACTTACACCGAAACAATTTACAAAACAAAATGTATTGTAAAAAATACCGCCAAAGATAGTAACATCAATGGCGGTATTTTATTGTTTTACTGATAATAATTAAGATGATTTTCCAAGCTGATAGAACGCAACAGCAGAAGCGGCGGCGACATTTAATGAATCAACTCCGTGATACATCGGTATTTTAACTGTATAATCACAGTCGGAAATTGTTTGATCAGAAAGTCCGTCGCCCTCACTTCCCATAATAATTGCGAGTTTCTTTTCAGTTGTCAGCTTAGGGTCATCGATAGAAATTGAGTTATTCTTCAATGCCATAGCAACTGTTTTGAATCCTAGAGATTTAATTTCATCAAGATTTTCATCAGATAAAAATGTCCAATTAATCTGAAAGACCGTACCCATACTGACTCTTATTGAGCGTCTGTATAAAGGATTGGAACATCCCGGAGTAAGAAGCACAGCGTCCATGCCGAGTGCCGCGGCAGATCGTATTATCGCTCCCACATTAGTAGGGTTCATAACTTTATCAAGTATAACAATTCTTCTCTTGTTTTCGCATATTTCTTTTACAGAGGGGAGAGGCTTTCTCTTCATAGCACAGAGCATTCCTCTCGTAAGATTAAAGCCTGTAAGCTGAGTCAGAACATCAAATTCCGCACAAAAAACAGGAATATTTTCAAATTTAGCAAGAATATGCTTCCCTTCACCTTCAATATGTCTTTTCTCCATAAGACACGATATCGGCTCATATCCCGCATCAAGTGCTCTTTCAATAACTTTCGGACTTTCAGCTATAAAAATTCCTTTTTCGGGAAACTCTCGGTTCAAAAGCTGTGTCTCCGTAAGACGCGCATATAAGTCCAATTCAGGAGCAAGGAAATCTGTAATTTCTATAATGTTATTCATATCGTTCTCCATAAATTTACTGTATTATATATTGTAGTCTTATTGTATGTTAGTGTCAATTAGTGAATAATAAAAAAATAAATCCTCATTTATATGAATGAGGATTTTTGGCACGTCGCACCGATTTAGATATCGGCACTCATTTTTAAAAGATATTGTTGTGATTTTTCTGCAAAAACTGTTTTTTCGCAATTTTCTTTCACTGACATAAAACGGTAGATAGCTTCTTTTTTATCCTCTGCCATATATGCAGCAATTCCTTTAAGATAGTTAATATATCCTTGGGTTGCCTTTGAATTATTCCACACTTCAATACCACTAAAGTTAGAGATTGCTTCTTTATTTTCTTCGGATATAGCAACTAGCAAATTCATTATTTTGAGAATTTTATTATACGCATCTTTTGCCTTTTGATTAAGTTTTTTCATATTATTCAAAGCACTTTCGTATTGCTTAACTGTTGCTTTCAAGGAATCAAAATCACCCAAAAAGAACTCGCAACGAGCCTTATTAAAAAGACCTGTAATCATCATCGCAGGCTTATTGCTAGCAATCATTTTGTTCGCATAATTTAGTGCTGCTTCAAAATTTCCCATATAGATAAAATCAGTAGCGTAAATATGGTCAATATTTTTTTGCTTATTAAGAACTACGTTAAGTGTTAAATGCTTTTGAGGATTACACTCCAAGTCCATTGATGTAGTCAGAGGAGTCGAAACAAGTACATAAGCAATAATTTCAAAAAAGAAAATCAACAATACAAGCAATACCGTAAAAATGGGATTGATGCCTTTATAATCAATAATGGTTTTATTTAGAAAGCCTATGTAAATAGGTGAGCAAGCAGTAATAGTTATCAGTACAGCAATAATCGTTAATACGATCACTACTTTTCTTTTGTGTTGAATTTTTTTAATTAAAGCATCGTACT
>JAFRZS010000014.1 GCA_017442445.1 Clostridia bacterium | reverse complement strand
GGTGAGGATTATACATACGAATATCAATTCAAGCCTATCGGTGTATTCAAGACTCCTGAAATATTAAAGGTGAAAAAACAATGAAAAAAGTCATAGTTATTAACGGTGCAGGCGGTGTCGGTAAAGACACCATCTGCGACATTGTTGCAGAAAATTATAAAGTCAAAAATATATCTACTATTACACCGATAAAAGAAATAGCAAAACAGTTCGGTTGGTCCGGCGCAAAAGATGACCGCGACAGAAAATTTTTGTCTGACCTGAAAAATGCTTTTTCTGATTATAATGATTTACCTAACAAATATGCAGTTGAAGAGTATCAGAAATTTTTAAATGATGACAACGAAGTTATGTTTGTTCACATCAGAGAAGGTGAGCAGATTCAGCACTTTGTTGACAGCATCAACGGAGATTGCGTGACATTGCTTATCAGAGGTCGCGGTAAAGAATATTACGGTAACCGTTCAGATGATATGGTAAATGATTTCGATTATGATTTTACATACGATAATATAAAATCATTAGATGAGTTACCTGAAGATTTTATGGCATTTTTTAATAAGTACATATTTGCATAAAGAAAAAGAGCTGTAAAAAACGAAAATTTTTTACAGCTCACTTTTAAGGGGATAGGAAAAAAAGATGAAGAACGGACAAACCGAACAAAATCAAGGCTTCAGCGTTGATTTTGTATGCCCGAAGGCGTACTAAGGTACGCCGAGCGGTGAGGTTTGTTCGTAGTATAAAACATAATATCTTACAGGTATTTGATATAGTATGTATAATTAATGGGGTGTGCAGGCTTTTACACTTGCACACCCCATTATTCTTTGTTGTTTTATACGGTCTTCGCTTTTTTAACATCCCCTAATTACTGTTCTTCAATTAAGCCTTCGTATCTTCCAAGCCAATAAGGAAGCATAAACATTGTTCCGTCTTCAGCTCGTAAACCTGCGCTGTGACAGTCGGGTCTGAAGGGATTGTAATCGTACTTATTGATCGGTTTTTCGTCATAGGGTAAAGGACGAAGCAATTGAGGATCCTCGTCCCATGCACTCTGTTCTGTATCCCATATGAGATCTTTTCTTCTGCTGTTTTCAATTGTGTAGTGAATAAGGTCAAGCGGTAATTCAATAAGCGACTGAACAGCTGTATCAATATCGCAAGTCTTACCGGTTAAAGCGCCGTACATAAGGTTCCATAACGGACAGCGTTCAATTCTTTCGTATGACCAATGGTGTTCCAAGCCCATATAAATCAATGATCTGATATCTGGATTTTTTTCATATCTGAGTAAAGTGTAAACAGAAAGGAAGCAAAGATTATCATCAATATGGCATACATGAGCTTCTTCAATCTTGTGATGAGCTATATTCATTGCATAGTGGTGATTCTGAACTAAGTCTTTATATTCGTTATAATATCTTTCGTTTCCTGACATATGGTATGCTGTAAGCAAGAATGCCATAATTTCCATGGAATTTGTACCCTTTTCAAATCCCCACTTGTTATCGTAGTTAAGTGATTTGGGACTCCACATAGCCCAGGTTGTCGGTAAACCGTCATGATCAACAAGTCTGTAATCGTTGTCAATTATGTGATCGATAATTCCGCAAATAGCATTACGGATTATTTCTTTTTCTTTGTCATCAGCACATAAATCGTAGTAGAGAGAAAATCCGAAGAAATGTCCTGTCATTTCGTCGCTTGATGTTTCGCACTTCCATTCACAACTGCCGTCATATGCCAAGGGCCATTCTTTATTTCCGTCACCGAAGCCTTCTTCGCCTTCATAACGGATAGCTCTTGCCGTAAAGCCGGGAATATTGGTAATCTGTGTCAGCTTGAGCATCGCATACATTGATCGTCTTGCGCATTTCAATGCCTCTTCGTCCTTTGTAACCGCATATTTAAGAGCTAATGCGGCAACATAGTTAGCGGTCCAGAGTCCGTCATTATCAGAAATTTCAACATAGCCGTTATCCATGTTTTCGGCTTCATAAAGTTCTCTGATTGTAACGAAGCCGTCTTTTCGCACATGATATTTTTCAACAAGCTTCTGGAAGTGTTCAGCTTTTTCAAGAAGTGTCATTTCACATGATTTTATATTTGAAATGCCGCAATCTGTTGCAACCCACAAATCTTTTCCGTCATCTGATACAGCTATTGAATTAACCTTATCGCAGGGCAACCAACGGCGTGATGACCAATGTGAATATGAACCGTCACGCTGATATATTATGCCGATATCAGTACCGTAGTATCTTCCGCCGACTTTATCAGCGGCGATGCAGTTAACTTTTTCTTTTGTAAACGCAGAAGAATGACGGCAATCAAACCAATAAGATTTGTTATCGTGCATACCTGCGCCCTTGTCTGTACCATAAATAATCTGTCCGACAGAATCAACATAAATTGCTCTTACATCATTTGATAAAATATTTGTAGTATAGGGGATAAATGAACTCCAATGTGGACGCTTACCGACTAAAGCTAAGATACCGTGGCTTGAACCGACAAAAACTTTGCCGTCGCCGTATGTATCAAGACATTGACCGACACCGTCAATTGAACGAGTGTTAGAAACAGTGTTGTCAGAGTTGATTTTATAAAGGTGTTCTTTTGATATGAACCAGAGAGTTTTGTTTTCGTCCTGAGAAATTGAAATAATATCCTCATCGATTGTTGCAATCAGCTGTACTTTGTTATTATCAATCAGATAAAGCTTGTTTTCAACAGCAAAACAGATTTTATTATCTCTGTCACAATAAACAAAATTAACCTTTTTACCCTCATCTTCAAAAGAAAGCGAAGCTGTTTTATCATTTGATATTTTAATTAAACCGTTATTGGTTGCAGCATACAAAACCCCGTCTTTATCAAGAGAGAGGGAATGAATTGCACCCTGAGATTCTTCGAAAAATTTTCTGCTTCTCTGGATAAACTTACCAACTTTAAGCGTATTTATATTTCTGCCCATATTCAACCTCCAAAATGAATTATATATATTATACATTTTTTTTATCAACAAGACAATAGTTTTGAATATGTTTTTATAATTTATTAGCTAAAAAGGTGTAAAGCGTTAAACTTTACACCTTTTGCTTATGGGTTTAACATTAGGACGAAAAAAGCAATAGTTCCTTCCGACCAACCAAACATATAGGAAAGATGTTGAATAAAGTTACAAATAAATTCTTTAATTCTTTTCTGTTTTATGGTATAATCAGTTCGATAAATAAGAATTTGTAGGTGTGAATGATGAAAACTTTATATATGATTGGTGGCACTATGGGAGTTGGAAAAACAACTGTGTGCCAACAGCTCAAACAGG
>JAFRZS010000001.1 GCA_017442445.1 Clostridia bacterium | reverse complement strand
GTGAAATTATCAGCAAAACGACTGCAGAAATCAGTAAAGCTATACCGATATTTTTTAAATAACTGTAGGGTTTTACTTTGCTTTTCAACAATTCACCTCCGCAATACAACATTCAGTATATTTTATAACAAAAAAACTGTTTGGTCAACAAGTTTCTCTAATATTATATTATACAATTATTATAAATAATATGTCTGACTCAAAAATTTAATGAAAATAAAAGGAAACAGAATTTTTTATAGTAAATAATGGGATTTTATCTTGACATTAAAAGTATTTTGGTTTAATATTTAAGCGGGTATTTGTCACTATAAGTGTGTTTCAAATATCGAGTACGAGGTCAGACACGTTTTATAACGCGTAAAGTACACCTATTCTATAGAAAGGAGAAACTGATATGAAAAAGGTTTATAGAAGTCTTTTGTCAATTTTGTTGGTTTTAACCATGTTGGTACCCAATTTGTTACTTCCGGTTATAGCTTCAGAAGATTTAATTGAAGGATATTCTGATGTTAATACGGATAACATTGTTCTTAACAAACAAACCGTACCGACAAATGACCCTGAAATTTTCAGAATTGATCTTGAAACCTACGCAAAAGGTGCTTTAGTAACTAATATTGAGTCTGCGGATATCGTTCTTATCCTTGATACATCGGGCAGTATGTCAAACGATTATGCTGACTATGCAAGAGTTGAGAGTTCATCTTATCTTTCTACCTCAAAGTACTATTATATATACAAAGGCGGTAAATATGTTAAGATTGATTACTACACTGCAACATCCAAGCGTGAAGCAGGTTGGTATGTAATTGAGTCACCTGTTTCCAATATTGTTACATCTAAGAAGCTTAAGTTTAATCCTAAAGGTACAGGCGCAAACAATGAATATGCATTTTATTCAACAACCAAGATTGATGCTTTGAAGCATTCAGTAACTGTATTTATTGACAAGGTTTACGAATACACACAGACATACAATGTTGATTTCAGAATTGCAGTCGTGAAATTTTCTGATTCTTCAAGTGTTATCACAGGTAATAAAAAATCTAATTCTGGCGCATATGTGTCGGTAAAAAATAATGCAAGTGCAATTAAATCTGCTATCTGGAATTTAAATGCAAGCGGCAGTACATATCCCGGCAGCGGTACTGATAAAGCTTTGAAGATAATTAAGAGCGGCTATCAGGAAGAAAAACATCTGTTTACTGTTTTGTTCAGTGACGGCGCAGCATCATCAACATCTACCACTACAGGCTCATATGGTGCTGTAACTGATGCATATGAAATTAAGAATACTTATGGCGGTAAAGTGTATTCAGTAGGTATTTTTGATGAATTGCCGACTTCAACATCGTCCGTTTATTATATGCTTAATGCTGTTTCGTCAAATTACCCTAATGCTAAAAAACCTTTAAAGAATAGCTTAGGAACTAAGGCAAGTAGTGAATATTATATTCCTGCAACCGATTTTGACGGTCTTGATTCAGCGTTCGATAAGATAACAAGTGCAGTTGGAAAACCGTACGAAGATCTTGTTGTTAAGGATTTTGTTACTCAGTATTTTTATCTTACTGAAGAACAGAAGGCAGCAATCAAAAAGGCATATCCTAATACAGTAGAGCTTGTGGAACACGATGACGGAACAACTGAAATTAAGATTATCAATCTTGATTTTCCGATTGTTATTTGTGATGATGACGGAAATCCGTTAGATCCGAATGATCCCGGAATTTTCAGATTTTCATTCTATATCACAATAAAGGAAGAATTTGCAGGCGGTAATCAGGTTCCCACAAATACTCCTGATTCAGGTGTTTACGATTCAAGCGATAACGAGCTTGTTGAATATCCTGTTCCTGATGTCGATATCCCGATCAAGTACGATATAAACGCTCATGACCACAGCATCTATATTGGCGATACTGTTGAACAGAGCGATATATTTACAAACATGGACGGAAAGTGGATGTCAGATCTCGTTCACATTGAGTATATCGTGACAGACAGTAAAGGAAATAACTTTACAAGTGATGATTCATTAAATCATAATGAAACATACACAGTTACAGCTATTGTAACACCTTTACATGAAGGTGACTTTGAAGCTGTCAGATTTACTGATACTGCAACTGTAAATGTGTTTAAACCTGAAATTACTTTTACGGATAACTTTAATATCTACAAAGGTGATAAAGCTGACATCAGTGAAAACTATACAGTTGAATGGTTATGTCCCGAAAACCTTCAGGCCGATTTACCTGATGGTAATGCACCGGAAGTTTTTGTAGAACTTGCTGATAAAGATGGTGCTATAACTGACCATGAAGAATACGGTCCGATTCCTGCGGAAGCTGAAAAAGTTAACTACGGAATTAATGCGACAGATGTATATTCAAACGGTTCACTTATTAGCCCGGCAGACTATACAGTATTTCCTGCTGACGGAACAATTGTAAAGGACAGCGACTTTACAGTAACTGTTGTACCTAATCTCATTAAATATCACCTTGACGGCGGTAAGATGGAATCTAACCCTGAGCAATACACACACGGTATCGGTGTTGCTAAGTTTAACCCCGCAACAAAACAAGGCTATGATTTTGTTAAATGGGTTAATACTAAGACCGGTGAAGAAATTACCTCTATCTCAAATACAGCTAAAGGTGATTATGAGCTCACAGCAATTTATGCTGCAAGAACTGATACCAAGTACAGAGTAAACCATTATACAGAAAATCTTGACGGTTCATGGAACCTTGAGTTTTTTGATATTCTTAAAGGTGAAACAGATCAAAGAGTAAAAGCTGACGAGAAATCCTTTGGCGGATTTACATTCAGTGACGCACTCAGTAAGACTACCGGTGTTGTTACTGCAGACGGTTCATTGGTGCTTAACCTTTATTATGTTCGCAACGAATATAATCTTAATATCACATATGTAATGTCAGACGGTACAACTCCGCCTGATGAGTATTCAGTTGAATTACTCTATGCTGAAGAATACGCAGTTGATTCTCCTGTCGTTCCGGGATATACTCCGGACCGAATAATTGTTGAAGGCACTATGCCGATGGATGATGTAAAAGAGGTTGTCGTTTATACTCCTAATGCGGATACGAAGTATGAAGTTCAACACTACACAGAAAATCTTGACGGTTCATGGAAGCTTGAAGCAACAGAAGAATTCAGCGGTGTAACCAATACTACAGCGACTGCTGAACCCAACGAATATGTTGGCTTTACTTTTGATAGAAATCTTGGTAAGTTATCAGGTAAGATTGCCGGTGACGGCTCTTTAGTACTCAAAGTATATTACAGAAGAAACAACAACAAGCTTACTGTTGAATATGTAATGGCGGACGGTACAAAAGCTCCTGATAAATATGTTGATACATTAAAGTACGGTGAAGATTATTCTGTAAAGACTCCCGAGGTATTAGGATATACTCCTAACAGAGATATAGTTTCGGGAACGATGCCTGATACTGATGTTGTTGAAAGAGTTGTTTATACTCCTGACGCAAACACAGCATATAAGGTAAAACATTTCACGGAGACTCTTGACGGTACATGGAAGCTTGTTGAAACAGAAAACTGTACAGGAGTTACTAATGCTACAGCAAATGTAGATCCTAAGAATTATACAGGTTTCACTTTTGACGGCTCTCTTGGTAAGACATCAGGCACAATTGCCGCTGACGGTTCATTGGTACTTGAAGCATATTATACACGAAATAAGTATGATCTTGTAGTAGAGTACGAAATGGCAGACGGAACTGAAGCTCCTGATAAATATACCGATAAAGTTAAATATCAGGACAAATATTCAGTAACCTCACCTGAGATTGAAGGTTACACACCCGATATAGTAGTGGTTGAAGGTACAATGCCTGCCGATAAGGTTACTGTAAAGGTAATTTATACTCCGAATTCCGATACAAAGTACACAGTGTTACATTATACTGAAAATCTTGACGGAACATGGAATTTAGCTGATACAGAAAATCTTACAGGCGTAACAAACACAAATGCAAATGTTACTCCTAAAACATTCTCAGGCTTTAAATTTAATCCTGAGCTCGGAATATTGTCAGGTGTTATTGCAGCTGACGGATCTTTGGTACTCACAGCATATTATGACAGAAACAGTTATAATCTCAATGTTGAGTACGAAATGTCAGACGGTACTGTAGCTCCCGATAAATATGAAGATCAACTCAAGTTTGAGGATGAATATTCCGTAACATCGCCCGATGTACTCGGATACACACCCGACAAGATTATCGTTTCAGGCACAATGCCTGCTGAAGATGTGTTTGAAAAAGTAGTATATAATCCTAACACGGATACAAAATACACTGTTTATCACTACACAGAAAATCTTGACGGTACATGGACGCTTGAAGTAACAGAATATCTTGAAGGTACAACCAATACGGTTGCAACTGTTGTTGTAAAAGATTTTACCGGCTTCACACATGATGATACTCTCGGAACTCTTTCCGGAATTATCGAAGCGGACGGTTCATTGGTGCTTGAAGCTTATTATGTAAGAAATCAGTACAAAGTTACTGTAACATACACAATGAGCGACGGTACTCAGGCACCTGAAAAATATATTGCCGTTCTCAAATACGGAGATGATTATTCTGTAATTTCACCTGATGTTCTCGGATATACTCCTGACAGAACTTTAGTTGAAGGTAAAGTACCTGCAAATGATGTAAATGAAGAAGTTGTTTATACTCCCAATTCAGATACTGCATATAAGGTACTCCATTATACAGAAAATCTCGACGGAACATGGAAACTTGAGATTACCGAAGAGCTTACCGGTACTACAAATACAACTGCAACAGCTGTACCGAAAGAGTTCACAGGTTTCACATTTGATGAAACACTCGGAAAGCTTTCAGGTAACATCGACGCAGACGGATCATTAGTGCTTGAAGTATATTACACAAGAAACAGCTATGATTTAACTGTTGAATATGTAATGGCAGACGGCACAACAGCTCCTGAAAAGTACACAGCAACACTTAAATTTGGAGAAACTTATTCTGTAACT
>JAFRZS010000013.1 GCA_017442445.1 Clostridia bacterium | reverse complement strand
GTATGCTGATAATAAGCACTACAAAAATGAAGCTTGTACCGCAACGGGGATGAAGTCTTGACTGTGCTTTTACATTTTCTACAGTAAGAGGTAAACCTTTTTCATAACAGAAAATTGATTTATGTTCTGCTCCGTGGTACATAAAGACTCTCTTGATATCCTTCATCTGCGCAACAGCAACCATATAGCCTACAAAAATCGCCATTCTTAAAATACCTTCAATCAACGGACGAAGGAAGGAAATTGCGCCCGATGTAAGATTATTGAGTCCGTCTGCTATAAGTGCGGGTAACCACATAAAAAGGAAAAATCCGAGACCGACACTTAATATAATTGCAATAACAGATATAATAGTCATCATTTTAGGTCCGAAATGGTCTAAAATCCATTTATCGAACTTGCTCATATTTTCCTCTTCTTCAAAATCAAGAGAGGTTTTTTCTGCTGATTCCATGAGGCATTTATATCCGAGAATCATTGACTCTACGAAATTCACAACGCCTCTGATAACAGGTTTTCCGAAAATCGGATACTTGTCTTTTATGTGTGTTAATTTCTTCTCTGTTGTTTCAATTGAGCCGTCAGGCATTCTCAAAGATACTGCACAACACTTCGGTCCCTGCATCATTATACCCTCAATAAGAGCCTGACCTCCTACTGATACTTTCTCATTCTTGCTCATCTACAAGACCCCTTTCTTCCTGTTCGGTTGGTGCTGAGTCAACAGGTAATGCAATTGTTACCGTTGTTCCCTCACCGAGTTTACTGTTTATTTTCAATTCACCGTTATGCAAACGGACAATTTCATCTGCAACCGCAAGACCGATACCCGAGCCTCTTACGGTGTTGTTACTCTTGAAGAATTTTTCCTTGATTCTCGGTAAATCTTCTTCGGGTATTCCGCAACCGTTGTCACTGATAATGATTTCAAGCATATTGTCATCCTTGAACTCAGCAAGAATGATAACAGTTCCGTTCTGATTTGTATATTTGACTGCATTGTCAATTATATTGAGGAATACCTGTTTTATTCTGTCAGGGTCAGCAGTCATCGGCGCCGCAAAATGCGGAGCATTGTAAATCAGCTCAATACCTGCTCTCACTGCCCTGTCTCTGTATGCAAATACTGTTTCGTCAAGCTCTGCAAGTACATCTATCTTTTTGGTCTGAAGCACCATAGTACCGCGTTCCATTCTTGAGAAATCAAGCAATTCTTCAACCATACCCGTAAGTCTTCCGGCTTCATTTATAATAACCTGCATACCTTTTTTGGAAAGCTCCGGGTCGGTATCTCCTACCTGTAAAAGTGTTTCACCCCAGCCCTTGATTGCAGTAAGAGGTGTTCTCAATTCGTGTGAAACGGTTGAAATAAAGTCGTTTTTCAGACGGTCAGCCTGACTTATATCCTTTGTCATACTGTTGAATGTCTGATAAAGTTCACCTATTTCATCGCTGTGATGATATGTTTCAAGCTGTGCATCAAAGTCACCGTCACCAAATTTTTTGGCTGTTTCGTTTACCTGTTTGATTGACTTCGCAAGTGATGTTATAAAGAAATAACCCAATATCATCAAAAGTACGATAAAGAATATAACCGAGCCGAATATCACAAATGCCATTGATGACAATTGTTCGTCAACGGCCTGCAGTGACATGATATAACGCACTGATGCACCGTCAGATGCATTGAGTACAATCGTGTGTGCCATTACTTTTTCGCCGTTTTCGTTACGACCTATCCACTCGGCGTGGCCGGTTGATGAAGCCTTGGCGTTTTTATAGTCCTCTGCTTCGACCTTGCCTTTGACCTCTAGTCCCGTTGATGAAACCACAACATTTGATTTTGCGTCAATTACCCATAATTCCATTCTGCTCTTTTCGGTAAAGGAATCAACGAAAATCTGCGCAAGTCTGTAAAATTCTTCAGCCTTTGCTTCTTCATCTTCAGGCGTGTTTCCGTAGCCTTTTACGGACAAATTGACCGTTGATAAGTCATTGGTCTGTGCGCTTATAATTTTTCTTGCCGTTTCGTAATAATTGCTTTTAAGCATCAGGCAGGATATCGTTGCAACCGACAGTAAGCTCAATGCGAAAACCAGAAAAACCGATAAAGTCCATCTGCGTATTATTCCTGATTTCATTTTGCTCACCTGCCTTTTCTTAAAATATTATACTGTAATTATTCTTCCCATCTGTAACCGATACCCCATACTGTCATGAGATGTCTCGGATTTGAAGGGTCATCTTCTATTTTCATTCTCAGACGGCGCATATTTACATCAACCACTTTGTCATCACCGAAGAAATTTGCGCCCCATACTTCGTTGAGAATTTCTGTTCTTTTTATTGCTTTCATCGGATTTTTCAGGAAATATTCAACAATCTGAAATTCAACCTGAGTAAGCTCTATCTCTTTGCCGTTTTTGTAAAAAGCTCTTCTCTTTGTATCAAGGTCAAAAACG
>JAFRZS010000137.1 GCA_017442445.1 Clostridia bacterium | reverse complement strand
AGCGGATTGAAACCTTAACTTTATTGCCGGATTCCAAAAACTTTTTTGCGTGGTTAACTTTAGTCTCAAAGTCATGTTTATCAATGTTAAGTGACAGACGAATTTCCTTGATTTCAACCACACGCTGATTTTTACGGGCTTCTTTCTCTCTCTTTGACTGCTCAAAACGATACTTGCCGTAGTCCATTATTTTGCATACAGGCGGTGTAGCCTGCGGTGCGATTTTAACCAGGTCGAGATTTCTGCTTTCCGCCATAGTTAAAGCTTGTGATGCGGACATGATACCGAGCTGTTCACCGTCAGCAGTGATAACACGGACTTCCTTGTCACGAATTTCTTCATTGATCTGCAATTCTTTGGTACTGATGTCAAAACACCTCTCTGTAAAAAAATCAAAGCGCGGACAGTTATACCATCCGCGCAAATCAATACTCAAAAATCAAGTTATTGACCATACGATAGGACGGAACCCCGTAGGTGAGGACATAATTGCCCTGCTTTGTTGTACGAGTATGATATCATAGTTGTTGCGTATTGTCAACATTTTTTTGAAAAATTTATTTATTTGCGCCCCAGATATTCTGAGCGTATTCGTTGATTGCTCTGTCAGCGGCAAATCTTCCTGACATAGCGATGTTGACAAGTGACTTTCTGTTCCACTCTTTTTTATCGGTCCAGAGGGTGTCAATTTCCTTCTGAGCTCTGCGGTAGTCAGCAAAGTCTGCAAGAACCATATAAGGATCGTGATAAAGGATAGTTCTTCCGATTTCGGGGAAGTCTTTACCGTTGATGCCTGAATTTATAAAGTCGATTACCTTATGAAGCTCAGCGTTGTTCTGGTAGCAGTCCATCGGATTATAGTTTTCCTGACGGCGTTTTGCTTCGTCTGCGTTCATACCGAAAATGATGATATTTTCATCGCCGACCGCTTCGTGAATTTCCACATTTGCACCGTCCATTGTGCCGAGTGTAATTGCGCCGTTCATCATAAGCTTCATGTTACCTGTACCGCTTGCTTCCTTACCTGCAAGAGAAATCTGTTCGCTGATATCAGCCGCAGGCATAAGACATTCTGCCATTGTTACATTGTAGTCTTCGCAGAATACAACCTTGAGTCTGCCTCTGACATCAGGGTCGTTGTTGATGATGTCTGCGAGTGCGCAGATAAAATTGATAATTTTCTTTGCCATAAAGTATCCGGGGGCGGCTTTTGCACCGAAGATATATGTGTGCGGCACGAAGTTACCGTCGGGATTTTCTTTTATTTCAAGATATTTTGCAACTATATTGAAAGCATTGAGGTGCTGACGCTTGTATTCGTGAAGTCTTTTTACCTGAACATCGAAGATTGAATCGGTATCAAGAACAATACCTGATTTTTCTTTGACAAGCTTTGCAAAACGCACCTTATTATTTTTCTTTATTTCTGCAAGTTTATCAAGAATTTCATCATCGTTTTCAAAAGCTCTGAATTTTTCAAGCTCTGCGCCGTTTCTTATAAAGCCGTCACCGATTTTTTCGGTGAGAAGCTGTGTGAGTTCGGGGTTTGACTGGCAAAGCCAACGCCTGTGAGCAATACCGTTTGTGACATTTTTGAATTTATCGGGAGTGATTTTGTAGAAATCGTTGAAGACCGTGTCAACGAGAATCTGTGAATGGAGCGCGGAAACACCGTTTACTGAATGACATGAAGCTACACAGAGATTTGCCATACGGATAACACCGTTTGAAATTACTGCCATTCTTTCAACAGCGTCTGCATCTAATGTTGAATTCCATATAAATGCACGGTAACGGTTGTCGATTTCTTTTGTAATCTGATAGATTCTCGGAAGCAATCTCATGAACAAATCTTCAGGCCAACATTCCAGAGCTTCTTTCAAAACGGTATGGTTTGTGTAAGCGGTTGTTTTTGTAACAAGCTCCCACGCTTCGTCCCAACCGAAACCGCACTCGTCAAGGAGTATTCTCATAAGCTCAGGGATAACTAAAGTCGGGTGTGTATCGTTGATGTGAATTGCAACCTTATCGGGAAGATTGGTAAGTGTGCCGTAGGTTTTGAGATGTTTTTTGATGATATCCTGAATTGAAGCGGATACAAGGAAATACTGCTGACGGAGTCTTAAGCTCTTGCCTTCGGGGTGGTTGTCTGAGGGATAGAGAATTTTACTGATAACCTCCGCCATGGCATTCTGCTCCATAGCGCGCATATACTCGCCCTGATTGAACATATCCATATCAAGTCCGGGCGCCTTTGCAGACCAGAGTCTTAAAATACTGATACCCTTGCCGTCCTTACCTGCAACATACATATCATAGGGGATAGCCTTTATGGGTTTGTAATCAACAGTTTCAACATGGTGATAGTGAGTGTCCCAATAATCTTCTACTCTGCCTTCAAAACGGACTTCGTAGGAATTTTCTTCGTGCGCTTCGAGCCATACATCGCCGCCGGGCAACCAAAAATCAGGTAATTCCGTCTGCCAACCGTCAATAAGCTTCTGCTTGAATATTCCGTATTCATAGAGAATACTGTAACCCATAGCGGGAATTTCCTGAGTTGCAAGAGCATCAAGATAACAAGCTGCAAGACGACCGAGACCGCCGTTACCGAGACCTGCATCGGGTTCGCAGTCATAGAGTGTTTCAAGCTTCACACCGAATTCAGCCAGAGCCTCTTTTATGGTGTCTGTAAGATTAAGATTATAAAGAGTATTTTTGAGTGAACGCCCCATAAGAAATTCCATTGAAAGATAGCAGACTTTCTTGCTGCCTTTTTTTCTTGCCTTGTCGGAAAATTCTTTTCTGCCTGACATCATCATATCACGGAGTATAAGTGATACAGCCTTGTAGAAATGAATGTTGTCGGCTTCTTCGGGAGAAACGGAATAAAAATGCGTCAGTTTATTTGCAATAAGTTTCTTTGCTTGTGCTAAAGATAATGAATAATTCATTGAAAACCTCCAAAAAAATCTTGTAAAATAGGCTATCGGTTTAATTTTTATGTTTATTTTACACTAAAATTGATTAAATTTCAATAGCAGGGTAAATATTACCGATATTTTTACGAAAATTACTTATTTTTACCATTGTGGCAGAGGGTAAAAAAATTGCTTGACTTTTATTATAGGTAAAGATATAATATCGTTATGTGACAGGAATCTTTGTAATTTGTCACAAAATATTTAGGAGAGGTAGATTGTTTTTTATGAAAAAGTTTTTTGGCAAAGCAGTAAGTATTTTATTGGTAGTAGCTATGGTTGCAGGAATGAGCATTTTCGCTTCTGCAGAAGACAAGTTGGTTTATGCTTGTCTTGGTGACAGTAACGCAGCAGGTTACAGAACAACAGGCTATGTAGACAGCCGTATTCCTGCACCGAACGCATATCATTCAATAATTGCTGAAGCATTAGATGCAGAACTTATCGCAGGTGCTGTAAGCGGATTCAGAACTGATGAACTTCGTTATATGCTCGAGCCTGATTATGTATTAGACTGGACATATTTCACTAATCCCCTTATGGAGCCCACATTAAAAGGTGTAAGATTATTAGGTACTATTCAGAATTGTAAGGCTGACGATAATCAGATCAAAGCTGTTGAAGCTGCTGATGTTATCACAGTTCAGGTAGGCGTTAACGATTTCCTTTGTGATGCTCTTGGTTCCGGATACGATGAACTTTCAAAAGATGTTGCAGTTATTGATGCTATGAAAAATTTATTCAATGTTTTCGGAATTCTTGATGAAGCTATGAATGAAAAACTTGATTCAGTGGCAGAATTGATCAGAATGGTAAAATTCGTCGGAAAGTTTATAGCAAAGATTCCCGAAGCAAAAGCTGATTTCAAAGAAAACTGGGACGCAATTATTAAAAACATTTACAGAATCAATCCCGATGTAAAAATCGTTGCAATAAGTGTTCTTAATCCTTTCTCAAACCTCAGAATTACTGCTGATTCAGAGTTCAGAGTAGGTAAGTTGTTGGACAGCACTTTCGAAGAAATCAACGACTGGATTGCTTATGATTCAGAATATGCTGATACATATTATTACTGCGATATCACTGACATTGAGCTTGATAAGACTTCACTTGACAGTGACAGCTTCAAAATATCATTC
>JAFRZS010000136.1 GCA_017442445.1 Clostridia bacterium | reverse complement strand
GAGTCGCTAAACTTTGCATATAAAGTCGGATTTGAAAAAAAGCATTTATTACCCAATTAACCGAGAGAAGGTACTCCTGCGGCAAAAAAAGTTCAGGTAAATACTCAGATAAAAGAAAAACGCAGCCACACAATGCTTGCAGCTGCGAATGAAATAAGGTCTGAATTTTTAAAAAATCAAATAGGCAAAACAGTAAATGTTCTGTTTGAAAATGATAACGAAGGTTATACGGAAAACTATACTCCTGTTAAAGTATATACAGATGTTGAGTGTGGAAGTATGCTTAAAGTAAAGATAACCGAATCTGACAACGATTACTGCTACGGTGAAATTACAGAATAACTATGTTATCTGTCATTTCTTTTGAACAAACATCTCCTGTTGCGAGTGAATAGATATCCGTACATCTTGATTCAATATCAAATAAACCCCTGATGTCATCGGTTACATCTGAATATCTCATAATTACGGGCAGCTTTGCAGTATTGCGGGCTGCTCTTAAAATTTCTCTGCCTTTTTCGTTAAAACCTAAAACCCTGATGTACTCAGGCTTTGAAAACATATTTTTTTCGAAGCCGAGGAAAGCTGACATAATAATACGCCGTATTCTTGCGTGTGTATAGCGTTTGGATTTTATATTATCAAATAATTCCTGAAGACTTCTTGAATCTTTGATAGCTGAATATATCCTGTTTTCAAGACCTTCGGAAACATCGGGGAGTCTTGAGATATCCTCAACAGACATTGTACGCAATTTATAGAGAATCATATCTTCGAATTGTTCAATGAATCTCGGCTGAGTATTGATTGAAGATGGCATGAATTTTACAACATCTTCAGCATTTTTTATCAGTTGTCTTAATTGTGATGCTGAAATGAAATCATCTTTGACCGTTTCATCATCGTGTTCAACAAAAGCTCTTTTTATTGTTGTGGGGATTATTTTTGAATTTATTTTATTTATTGCTTTTACATATTCAACACCTAAAATATTATTAGGTTTTTTAATGATATCGGCTAAATCTTCAGAAATTTCTCTGAGCGCTTCTTCAAAGGAAGCGGCATATGTTCTTCCGCAAGACAATTTTTCTGATAATATTTTTTCAAAATCATCAGTAGAGACCTTTTCTGCAATTTTTTTGATTTTATCGATGTCCCCACACTCGCTTCCGAAAGATAAAGTATTAACGCCTATTGCATCTAAAAGTGTAATTCCGGCCATAGCAAAAGTTTCAGCAGTTGATACTGAAAAGTATGAAGGGATTTCAATTACTAAGTCGGCCCCGTTTTCAAGCGCAGCTTTAGCACGATAGTGTTTCGGGTAAACGGCGCACTCTCCCCTCTGAACGAAATTACCTGACATCGCTACTACAATATGAGTGGCACCAGAGGTTCTCATTTCGTCCAGATGATACTTGTGCCCGTTATGAAAAGGATTATATTCAGCTATAGTTCCAAAAACATTCAAATTTCTCACTCCAATTTCAAAAAACAACTTGAAAAAAATACGATACATGTATATAATAAAACAGTTAGGAAAAAAATACAAGAAAATTTGGAGGTTTTATTTCATGAAGATTCTCGTAATCAATGCCGGAAGCTCATCATTGAAGTATCAGCTTATCGATATGGATAATGAAAGCTTGATGGCAAAAGGTATTTGTGAACGCATCGGAATTGACGGTGTGATCAGCGGTTCAAACGCAGAAGGCAAAAAATTCAAGTATGAAGTAGATATGCCCAACCATACTGCTGCTTTCTTCGAAGTTAAGAAAGCTTTACTTGAAGGTGATTGTGCAGTTTTATCAAATCTTGAAGAAATCGCAGCAATCGGACACAGAATTGTTCAGGGTGGTGCTCTTTTCAATAAGAGTGTTCTTGTTGACGAAGAAGTTATTGAAGGTATCGAAAGCCTTTGCGACCTTGCTCCTCTTCACAACCCCGCACACATTCAGGGTATCAATGCTTGTCGTGAAGTATTCGGTGTTGAATTACCTGAAGTTGTTGTATTTGATAATGCTTTCCACAGCACAATGCCTCCTGAGGCTTATATTTTTCCTGTACCGTATGAATATTATGAAAAATATAAGGTTCGCCGTTACGGTTTCCACGGAACATCTCATCGTTTCGTAAGTGCTAAATGTGCTGAAGTTATGGGTAAGGATATCAAAGATCTCAAGCTTATCACTTGTCACCTTGGTAACGGTTCGTCAATCACAGCTGTTAAGAACGGCGAAGTTGTTGATACAAGCATGGGTCTTACTCCCCTCGACGGTTTCATGATGGGTACAAGATGCGGTGCTGTTGACCCCTCAGTTATTACTTATCTTCAGGAAAAAGAAGGCTGGACACCTCAGCAGACATCTGAAATTCTTAACAAGAAATCAGGTTATCTCGGAATTTCAGGCGTTTCAAGCGATGACAGAGATTTACTTGCTGCTATTGAAGAAGGAAATGAAAGAGCTGCTCTCGCAAGAAAGATTCTTAAGTATCAGGTTCGCAAGGTTATCGGTAGTTATGTAGCTGCTATGGACGGTGTTGATGCTATCGTATTCACAGGCGGTATCGGTGAAAACACATTTGACCTTCGTGAAGATGTATGTAAGAACCTCACATATCTTGGTGTTACATTCAATTCTGAGCTCAACTCAACTCTTGTTAAGGGTAAAGAAGGCGAAATTTCACTTCCTGACTCAAAGGTTAAGGTTTATGTTATCGCTACAAACGAAGAACTTCTTATCGCTCGTGATACAAAGGCTATCGTTGAAGCTTTATAATCTGAAATAATTTTAAAAGGCTTGATATCCTAACGGATATCAAGCCTTTTGTTATTTGAGGTCAGGGAACTTTTCATATATCGCTACAATTTCGTCTTTAGATGCTTCAGGAGTATCTTTTAACGGAAATTCTATACCGAGTTCATTATATTTTTCAATACAAAGCTTTCTGAAAGGTAGAATTTCAACAGAAGTAACACAGGAATAAAACATTTTTATCTCCTGTAGTTTTTTAATTGATTCTTCATCAGAGTTAATCCCAGGTATAAATACATAACGCAAAACTGTTTCAATTTTTTCTTCATTGAGATATGAAAGAAAGGATTGAACTTTTTTGATATCCATTTTTGTATATTTCAGATAGTCATCAGCATCTGTGTATTTATAATCCAGAAGTACAAGATCTGTGTATTTTAAAAGTTCTTTTACATCATCATTGAGGATACAACCGCTCGTATCAAGAGCAGTATGAATTCCTTCTGACTTAAGTGCTTTGAAAAATTTTATCAGCTGTTTTGCCTGTAAAAGAGGCTCGCCGCCTGATACGGTAACTCCCCCACTTTTACCCCAATAAGGTCTGCAACGGCTAATTTTTTCAAGCAATTCGCCTATCTGAACTTCATATCCGCCTGAAAAATCCCAAGTGTCAGGATTATGGCAACATATACAGCGAAGCGGACAGCCCTGTAGAAAAACAACAGCTCTTATTCCCGGGCCGTCAAGTGTACCTAAAGATTGAAATGAGTGTAATCTGAGAGTATCACACATAAAACTACCTCTTATAATGCCTGATGGAATGTTCTTGAGATAACTTCTCTCTGCTGTTCCCTTGAAAGTTTGCAGAAGTTTACAGCATAACCTGAAACTCTGATTGTGAGGTTCGGATATTCTTCAGGATTTTCATATGCTTTAAGTAAAGTTTCTCTGTTTAATACGTTAACATTCAAATGATGTGCCTGATTTGAGAAGTAACCGTCAATTATGCTTACAAGGTTCTCAATACGGCTTTCATCAGATTTACCTAAAGCATCAGGAACAATTGAGAATGTATTTGAAATGCCGTCCATAGCGTCTGAATAAAGAAGCTTTGAAACAGAATTAAGAGAAGCAATTGCACCGCACTGTTCTCTGTTGTGCATTGGGTTAGCACCGGGTGCAAAGGGTTCACCTGCTTTTCTGCCGTCAGGTGTTGAACCTGTTTTCTTACCGTAAACAACATTAGATGTGATTGTAAGTACAGAAAGCGTGTGCAAAGCATTTTTGTATGTGGGAGTCTTTTTGAGCTCTTCGTGAACAATGTGAACAAGCTCCTGAGCAATATCATCAACACGGTTATCGTCGTTGCCGTATTTGGGGAAATCACCCTCAATTTCAAAATCTCTGATAATACCGTTTTCATCAGTTACAGGCTTAACCTTCGCATATCTGATTGCGGAAAGTGAGTCAGTTATGACTGAAAGGCCAGCGATACCAAAAGCCATAAATCTCTCAACATCAGTATCGTGTAACGACATCTGCGTTTTTTCGTACACATATTTATCGTGCATATAGTGTATGCAGTTCATGGTGTTTACATAGAGTTTGCACAACCATGTAAGATAGAATTTGAATCTTTCAATAACCTTTGTATAATCAAGAATTTCGTCATTCATTATGTCGGTCTGAGGGCCAATCTTGGTATTGAAAGTATTATCAAAACCACCGTTTAATGCTATGAGTAAAAGTTTCGGCAAATTAGTTCTTGCACCGAAAAATTGCATTTGTTTACCAACTCTCATAGCAGAAACGCAACAGGCAATTGCATAGTCATCGCCGAATATTGTGCGCATAAGGTCATCATTTTCATATTGAATAGCATCTGTATTTACTGATATTTTAGCACAGTATTTCTTAAAAGCTTCAGGCAAATGGTTGCTCCATAACACTGTAAGATTCGGCTCGGGTGCGGGACCGAGATTTTCAAGTGTGTGCAAAATACGGAAAGATGATTTTGTTACAAGAGTTTTGTGATTCTGAGACATTCCGCCGACTGCTTCGGTTATCCACATCGGATCGCCACCGAAAAGGTCATTATATTCCGGTGTTCTTAAGTGGCGGATAAAACGAAGCTTCATTACAAGTGCATCAAGAATTTCCTGTGCTCCCTCTTCTGTAAGCGTACCGTTCTGAAGGTCGCGCTCAATGTAAATATCAAAGAAAGTACTAGTTCTGCCTAAGGACATCGCAGCACCGTTCTGTTCTTTGTTTGCTGCAAGATAAGCAAAATATGTCCATTGAACAGCTTCTTTAGCGTTTGCAGCGGGTCTGCCTATATCAAAGCCATATGATGCTGCCATTTCTTTCATAAGACCTAAAAAGTTTATCTGCTGATAAAGCTCTTCTGCAAGTCTGATAGTATCGGTGTTCATGTCACCCTGTGAAACTTTTGCTTTGTCCTGTCTTTTGAATTCAATAAGCTTATCGATTCCGTAAAGCGCAACTCTGCGGTAGTCACCGATGATTCTTCCTCTGCCATATGCATCAGGAAGTCCTGTAAGCAAACCACAGTGTCGTGCTGCGCGCATTTCGTCAGAATATACTCTGAAAACACCGTCGTTATGTGTGGTGCGGTATTGGAAATGCTGTTCAACCTTATCTGATAATTCATAGCCGTATGAAGCACAAGCTTCTCTGACCATTCTGATACCGCCGAAAGGATGAATACTTCTCTTCAAGGGTGCATCTGTCTGAAGACCGAAAATAACTTCATTTTCCTTATCAACATAGCCGGGTGCATAGTTGCAGAGAGACGAAACTGTTTCGGTATCTATATCCAAAACTCCACCCTTCTCCTGTTCAGCTTTGAGCAATTCACGGACTTTTTTAAGCATAACTTCTGTCTTTTCGGTTGGTTTTGCCAAAAAGTCCTCATTACCTGAATAAGGCGTTACATTGGATAAAATAAAATCACGCACATTTATTTCTTCCTGCCATATTCCGTTTTTAAATCCTTCCCATTCTTTAAAAAGCATAAGTACCTCCTGAATAAAAAACAGGGCAACCCCTAATTTTCGGAGTTGCCCAGACGGTCGGCTTATTTACATTTACGGTGCATTGTGTCAATTCACATTCCGTCAGCCCCGAAAACGTATTTCTTTATACTTAATTTATCACAAAAAGAGTAAAATGTCAAGATGAATTATTATACATCAATTATCGCGTTATCTAAAACGCGAACACAAGGAATTCCCTTCTGATTCAAAGTGTCACATAAGGTTAAAACACTTGGAAGTTGCAAGTCAAAATTATGATTTATACAGACTTTCCTTATCTTACATTTTTCAAAAACAGGTAAATAATCAAGTGCGCTGAAATGAGCAGCTTCGCATATAGCAAGATCTAATTCTCTCTCCATAGCAGGTGCCGGAAAATCAATACCGGGGTTACGAAGGTCACCTGTAAAGAGAACAGTTTTGCCTTCTGCTTCCAATATGTAAGAATATGAATTAAGACAATGTTGTGTTGCAACTGCCGTTACTTTGAGCACACCGTCATCAAATATAACACCTTCTTTTGTTTCCTTGAAACGAAATTCTCTTAACGGACTCACTAAAGTTATATCCTGCCACTTTTTGATAATATCAACAGCTTCAATATTAGGAATACAAATCAAGGGATCAGTGTCTATGAAAAACCAATTACATATATCAATAAACGGAATAAGTCCGTTAGAGTGATCGCCGTGCATATGTGTGATAAAAATACCCTTTACTGCTTCGATGGGGAGATTTCTGTCACGCATTCCTTCGATTGCGTGCGTACCCATGTCTACAAAATATATGTTCCCTCCCACCTCAATCATAGTACAAGAACATTTGCGATGTGCTTCCGGTACTCCATGGCTTGTGCCTATAAAAGTTATTCTCATATTTTATCCCTCTTATAATAAAGTTTTACGGTGAAATTTTACTTTATTTATAAGGTTTTGTCAACATTTTTCAGTTCGATTAATAGTTTGTTTCTGAACATAACAAATTTTTTTCTTGAAATTATTTCTTCCTTATGATATAGTTAATGTACCACACAAAACCTAATATTTTCGTTAACACGAATGGAGCAGTGTTTTTATTTTTAGGTAAAAACACAGGCTTTGCTTTTCGTGCTTCTTCGTGTTGTCGAAAAGGTTTTGTGTGGTAGCAAATCGAAGTTTGTGTTTTTCGGTGTGTACATTCTTCGGTTTGTACACACTTTTTTATTTTAGGAGGGTCGGAGGAAAACACGAAATAAATTTTTTTGAAAATTTATTTAATCTGAAAAAATTTGTCAATTAAAGGAGTGCAGAGTATGGAACAAGAGATTATCAATGGAAAAGCAAAATTGTCAGGAAAAGCTAAATTATTATTGGTGGTAGCAGGAATTATAACAATTGTAATTAATGATACAATTCATTGGGCTCCAGGAGCAGATTCTTTATACATCGGTCATTACATTGTTTTGTTTATCGGCTTTTTTTTGATACTTTCGCCTATCATTATTTCTTTGACGTTGGGTAAAGGAAAGATTTTTGTAACAGATAAGAGAGTTTACGGTACTGCAATTTTTGGTAAACGTGTTGATTTGCCTTTAGATGCTATTTCAGCTGTTGCTACAGGTAAGTTTAACGGTATATCGATTACCACGGCATCCGGTGCAATTCAGTTTCTTCTTATTAAAAATCGTGATGAAATTCATAAAGAGATTACTAAACTTTTAGTTGCGCGACAAGAAAAGTCAGATAATAAAGTTATAACCAAACAGGAAACTACAAGTTATAACGCTGATGAGCTTAAAAAATTCAAAGAATTACTTGATAGTGGTGTAATCACAGAAGAAGAATTTGGTGCGAAGAAAAAACAGTTACTTGGATTATAATGCATACATACAGCACGGAACATAAGCTCCGTGCTGTATCTTTTTTCCCAAGAGAAAAACGGGAACAGCCTGTGCTGTTCCCGTCAGAAATAACTTATTTACACCGAATTAATTAACCAAAATATCTTTTTAAAAGACCTTCAAATGCTCTGCCGTGACGAGCTTCGTCTTTTGCCATTTCGTGAACTGTATCATGGATAGCATCGTAGTTGCGTTCTTTAGCTTTCTTAGCAAGTTCAAATTTACCTAATGTTGCGCCATTTTCTGCTTCAACTCTCATTTCAAGATTTTTCTTTGTTGAAGATGTAACAACTTCACCTAAAAGCTCAGCAAATTTTGCTGCGTGTTCAGCTTCTTCAAAAGCAGCTTTTTCCCAATAAAGGCCGATTTCGGGATAGCCTTCTCTGAAAGCTACTCTTGACATTGCAAGATACATGCCAACCTCTGAACATTCGCCGTTGAAGTTTGCTCTTAAATCCATTTTGATATCTTCTTCAACTGTACTTGCGATACCAACTTCGTGCTCTGTTGCCCATGTCATTTCTCCGCTCTGAGCTACAAATTTTTCTGCGGGAACTTTACACTGGGGGCATCTTTCGGGAGCGCTGTCTCCCTCGTGAACATAACCACATACTGAACATACAAATTTCATTTTAATTTCCTCCCAAATTTTATTTTAATTTTTTTATAAACAATTTTTACATGTGCCGTAGAACATCAGATTGTGCGTTCTGACCTGTCCTACATTGAGATTTTCTGATTCATCATCAATGAACTTGAAGGTATCAGAATTCGTGTCATAAAGCTTTCTACAAGATTCACAGAAAAAGTGATAGTGATTATCCGTATTAGCATCAAAGTGTTCTATCCCGCCGCAATTAAATACCTGAAGACGATTATCTGTACAAAGCTGTGACAAGTTTCTGTAAACTGTGCCAAGACTTAAAGACGGTATTTCCGCTTTAACATCGAGATAAATCTGCTCTGCTGTCGGATGGTCGTATCTTGAAGATAAATTTTTATAAATTGCTTCTCGTTGTCTGCTGAATTTCTGTATTGCCTTACTCACCTCCAAGTAATAATGATAATCGTTACTATTATTATAATTGATTTTTTTATTTTGTCAATACGTTTTTTATATTTTTTTAAAATTTTTTTCATAGATATAATCAGGTGATTAAATGAAAAAGATTATATTTACTCTTATATCAATTTTATTCCTGTGCTCGTGCACAAAAAATCAGATACCTCTGCCCTCTCAGGATAATCGTCATTTACCCGAGCGAGAATTCAGAGCTGTATGGATAAGCTGCTATGATTTACAAACTTTCGATTATTCAACCGAAGAATTATTTCAAAATGATGTAAATCAAAAATTTAAGTTTATAAAGGATTTTGGATTGAATACCGTAATTGTGCAAGTAAGACCTTTTGCTGATGCTATATATCCATCAAAAATTTTTCCGTTGAGTCAGTATGTATATAAGGATAAAATACCCGATTTTGATGTTTTGAAAGTTATGATAAAAATAGCTGAAGAATATGATTTGTCTTTTCATGCGTGGATAAATCCATACAGAATTTCAAATGATACTGACACAAAAAAACTTGAAACCCTCTCCCTTGACTTGAAATTGACCTACGATGTGGTTGTATCTGAAAAAGGCATACATTTCAATCCTGCATCCCTTAATGCACAGAAGCTGATAATTGACGGCGTGAGAGAGATTATTGAGAATTATGACGTTGATGCAATACATATTGATGATTATTTTTACCCGACTACAGATGAAAGCTTTGATTCAATGTCTTTTAAAGTATATACAGAAAACGGCGGTAAACTCACTTTGTCTGATTGGCGCAGAGAAAATGTAAATTCTCTTATTTCAGGTATATATACGACTATTAAAAGCTATGACCCGGATATACTATTTGGTATCAGTCCCGGAGGAAATATTGATTATAACTATAAAAACCTCTACGCAGACGCAGAGGTTTGGTGTAAAAATGCTGGTTATATAGATTATATAATCCCACAGATTTATTTCGGTTTTAAAAATTCAAGTAAGCCCTTTGAAAATACAGCAATTGAATGGCTTAAATTATGTGAACACAGTCGCGTTAATTTATATTGCGGTCTTGCACTTTACAAAACAGGTCAAAAAGATGAGTTTTGCAGCGATATTATTTCAAAAAATGAGTGGATTGAAAACTCAGATATTATCAAAAGGCAGATTGAATTTTTAAGAGAAAGTGACGATTTTAGCGGATTTGCACTATTTTCGTTTAGAAATTTGTCTAATATTTCAAATGTTAATTCTAAAATAGAGATACAAAATATCAGAAATGTGTTATAATATTTAAGTTATTTGTTTTTCGAGTGTTCTATTGATGAAAATTGATAATAAACACGCAGGAATACTTACTATAAACCACGCCGCTGTAAACACAAGGCATATCTGACCCAAAAAATTGAACGGCTGGTTTGAATAATCCCATACATTCATGTTTAACACGATGTTTACTACGATTCCGGCAATCAGTTCTCCTGTTGTAATAATCAAAGTG
>JAFRZS010000135.1 GCA_017442445.1 Clostridia bacterium | reverse complement strand
TCAAATGAGAATACATCACCGTAAACCACAACATTTCCGTCCATCTGAGAAACATCTGACATATTGACAGGTTTGCTCTTGATGGGATTTCCGAGAATAACTTTCTGCGTTTCAAGACAAATCGGTAAATCATCAAAAGTTCTTTTCTTTTTCTTCTTGGGTTCTTCCGGAACCTCAACAACTTTCGGAGTAAATTCCTCCTGCATTTTTGTAAGCTCTTCACTGTCTAAACTGACCTGAGTTTCACCTGTAAACTCAACATCAATTTTTTTGGAAAATGTTTTTAAAATATATCTGCTTATAAATTCCTGACACTTGAGTGAGCTTAAAATCTCACCGCCGCCGTGGGATAAAGCTATTGTAAGCTTATCGCCTTTCAATTCGCAAACCGCATCATTTAAAAAGCCGTTTGCTGCGGGAATATTTTCTTTGAGTTCTGAAAAAATATCAGGAATGCATTTATCAGAAAAGGCATCTTCTGAAAATTCTGCCGTAAGTTTTATTGTATTAAGCTTTAAAACATCAATCAAATCTGCTTTAAGTTTTTTGAGGAAACTCTTTTTTACATAATCGGAGAAAAATATATGCAACTCAAGACTCCTGCTGTCAATATCAACAGAAGCCGATTTTATTTCGCCGTTTTCAACGGTGCTTTTTAATTTTGCATCTCCGATGTATTCACCGAAAGTTTCCAAAAATTTAGCCATTATATTTTCTCAATTTCCTTTAACAATTCTTCTAAAATTTTATCTTCGGGGACTTTTTTAATAATCTCACCTTTTTTGAATATCAGATCGCAACCGTCACCGCCTGCAACTCCGATATCTGCTTCTCTTGCTTCTCCCGGGCCGTTAACCGCGCAACCCATTACAGCAAGTTTTATCGGTTTTTTTATGTGGCTTACTGCTTTTTCAACCTTATCAGCAAGACCGATTAAATCAATTTTCGTTCTTCCGCAGGTAGGACATGATACCAACTGAACGCAATCGGTTTTAAGTCCTGCCGCTTTTAATATATCAAATCCTGCATATACCTCATTCACAGGATCTGCTGTCAGAGAAACTCTGATTGTATCACCTATTCCGTCAAGCAATAAAGAACCTATTCCCATGCTTGATTTTATAATTCCTTGCTTATATGTACCAGCCTCTGTGACACCGATATGCAAGGGATAGTCGCACATTTTTGCAACTGTCCTGTATGCATCAACAGTATTTTTTACATCAGAGGATTTAATTGAAATTACGATATTATTAAAATCACAGGCTTCTAAAAGCTCAACATGTTTCATAGCTGATTCAGCCATAGCTTGGGGTGTGGGACCGCCGTATTTTTCTAAAAGAGATGCTTCAACGGAACCTGAATTAACACCAATTCTTATCGGAATATTTTTACTGTTACACGCATCCGCAACAGCTTTTACCCTGTCGGGTGAGCCGATGTTTCCGGGATTGATTCTGATTTTATCAACACCTGCTTCAACACAGGCAAGTGCAATTCTGTAGTCAAAATGAATATCTGCAACTATGGGAGTTGAAACAGATTCCTTTAATTTTTCAATGAGCTTTACCGCATCAAGATTCGGCACTGCAGCTCTGATAATATCACAGCCCGCCTCTTGAAGAGCTTTCGCTTGTTTTACACTGTTTTCAATATCATTTGCAGGGACATTCAGCATTGACTGAACAGAAATCGGTGCATCGCCGCCGATTGCAACATTACCTGCAAAAACCTGTCTTGTCTGTCTGCGAATACTCATTTTTTCCTCCTTTGAACGATTCTCGGATTGAAAGTTTGAGATAAAATTGCTCACAGTGCTGTTTTGAGTGAGGGTGCTGTGCCCGTGTGCACCGCCCCGAGCGATAAATAGTGCTGTGGGCGATTTTAGCCAAACTCTGCATTTTTAAGATTTAATCAACTTCCATATATCGTTAAATGATATAACCGCCATAAATAATAAAAGTAAAATCATTCCCGCCGCGTGAATCCAACGTTCATACTTGGGATTTATCGGTCTTCTGATTATGATTTCAATAAGCATAAAGAAAAGTCTTCCGCCGTCAAGTGCCGGAATCGGCAATAAATTGAACAAGCCGATATTAACTGTAATTAAAGCCATAATCATAAGCACAGGCGAAAGGTCTGCCTTTGCCTCCTGTGCCGCCGATGCGATAAAATCCATCGTACCGATAGGTCCTGACAAATCACTCAATCCGTACTGTCCTGTAACGAGGTCAAAAAGACTCAGCCACACCATTCTGCCGAGTGACAGTGTTGTCAGAAAACCGTATTTTATGGAATTTAAAACTCCGGGTTTTTCGCCGTAAATTATGAAATCAAAAACAATTGAAATTTTCTGCGGAGCTTCTTCATTTTCAGTAGTGCGGAACTTAACATTTTTAAGTTCTTTTTTCTCGCCCTCACGCTCTATGACAAAATCAAAAACTCCGTCATCGTCCCTTGACATAAGGAAACTGAGGTCATAATGTGAATAAGCTCTTTTATCGTTTATTTCAACAATTCTGTCGCCGGGCTTGAAGGTATCTTTCAAAACAGAGTCCTTATCAAAACCTGCAATAGTAGTGGTGCCGATAAGATTCTGCATTGACATCAGAATCGTTGCAACTATGAAACCCAGAATAAGATTCATAACAGCGCCTGCCGCAACAATTATAAATCTTTGCCAGACCTTCTTTTTTCCGAAAGCTCTGTCGTCTTCGCTATCTTCATCTTCTCCCTCCATGCTGACATATCCGCCTATAGGGAAAAGTCTGAGCGAATATTTCGTTTCCTTCTTACCAAAGCTGAAAAGCTTCGGACCCATACCCATTGAAAACTCGTTGACTTTTACTTTAAAAAGCTTTGCAAAAATGAAATGTCCGAGTTCATGGACAAAAATTATAATTCCAAAGAATAAAATCGCAAGTAAAATCGGCCAAGCCTTTGACCATATTGCCAATAAATCCATAATCTAATTATACCGAAGCGGTAACAAACTCCTTTGTTTCTTTGTCTTTTTCCAAGACATCTGTTAAAGTGTATTCTTCTTTTGACTTAATATTCTCAAGTGCCGAAGATACCAGCTCAGCAATCTCAAGAAATTTGATTTTTCCCTGTCTGAAAAGCTCGTTTGCTTTCTCGTTTGCAGAGTTTGCGATAGCAGGATAAAGACCGCCCTTTTCTATTGCTTTTCTGCAAAGATTTATAGCCGAGAATGTTTCGTAATCGGGTTTTTCAAAAGTAAGTGTCGCATACTCTGCCAAGTCAAGCTGTTTAGCGGGAGAATTATATCTGTCAGGATATGTCAGAGCATACTGGATAGGCACTCTCATATCAGGAACACCCAACTGTGCCATAACTGAATTATCGTCATATTCTACAAGAGAATGAACAACACTCTGTCTGTGAACCAATATATCTATATTTTCAGGCGCGACCGAGAAAAGCCAGACAGCTTCAATGAGTTCCAGACCTTTGTTCATCATTGTAGCAGAGTCGATTGTTATTTTTGCACCCATGCTCCAATTAGGATGTGCCAGAGCCTGTTCAACAGTTACATCTTTTAAGTCATCAATAGTTTTCCCAAAAAACGGGCCGCCTGATGCTGTAAGAATAAGTCTTTTTATCTGACTGTGTTTATTTCCCTGAAGCGATTGGAATATTGCAGAATGTTCGCTGTCAACCGGTAAAATTCTGACATTATTTTTCTTTGCGGTATCTGTTACAAGACGTCCTCCCGCAACTAAGGTTTCCTTGTTTGCAAGGGCGATTTCCGTACCCTCACTGATAGCTGTCAATGTGGGCTCAAGACCTGCCATTCCGACAATGCTGTTAAGCACGGTATCTGTTTCATAAGCGGCACATTCACACACACCGTCAACTCCTGACAACACTTTTGTGTCGGTGTCTTTTATTCTTATTTTTAAGTCCTCAGCCGCCTTTTGATTTACCAGAGCGACTTTCTTCGGACGGAATTCTCTAACTTGTTTTTCAATTATATCAACACTTGAGTTTGCTGTAAGTGCCGTTATTTCGTAGCCGTGAAGTCTTGCAACATCAAGTGCCTGTTCACCGATTGAACCGGTTGAACCGAGAATGGTTAATTTTTTCATTTTTCAAAAACCTCTGTTAAGAATTTTGAATTAGTTATGTTTATGTGTCTTAAGTTTGAGATAAAATTGGTTGTAGTGCTGTTTTGAGTGAGGAAGCTGTATCAGTTATACTGCCCCGACCGATAAATAGTGCTACGCCGATTTCAGCCAAACTATTTCAGAAAAGATATTATAAAGTAGAGTGTGGGAAGTGTAAAAAGACAGCTATCAAATCTGTCCATTACTCCGCCGTGACCGGGCATAATTTTACCGAAATCCTTTGCACCGTAGTTTCTTTTGATAACTGATGCGGAAAGGTCACCTAACATACTGATTACTGAAAGTACGATTGATACGGGAATTACAAACCATACGGAAATGGGATTGCTTTCAAATACGAACTGATTGAAAATTATAACAAGTACTGTATTGAGTACTGCCGCACCGACAACACCGCCGATTGCGCCTTCAACACTTTTCTTCGGGCTGATTTTCGGTGACATTTTGTGCTTACCGAATTTGCTTCCGACAAAGTATGCAAATGTATCTGTAAGCCATGCACAGCAAAGTGCAAAAATTATAAAGAAAAGTGAATGTTTATCCGAGTATTTTGATGTTTCGTGGAAGTCACGAAGCATAATCAGAACAGAAAATGAAAACGGCACCGCTACTGCCGAAAAGAATGAAATCGCAACATGTTCAAATTTTGTCTTTTCGTACTGACTGAGCATCAGTATAAGTATTACCAGAGTAAAGACAATCAAAACAGATGAATAAGGAATCTCAAATCTGCTCAACAAATTATAATCAATAACAATCGGTGTTGCCGCCGCAAAAATCATTGACAATACGCGGATAAATTTGTTCTCTACCTTTGCAACGCCTGTAATTTCGTGTACGGCGATAAGTGACAAAAGTGCAACTGCGATGCTGAAAACGGGTGTGTTCATAAGGAACATCAGACCTACAAGTAAAACGACGCCTACTACACCCGAAATAATTCTCGTTTTCATATTCTTCCCCTTCTTGTGTTTAAAAGCGGGATGATTACATCCCGCCGTTTTTGTTTTAATCAGATACCGCCGAAGCGACGGTTTCTTTTTTCAAAATCACGAAGAACTTCTACAAGATGTTCTTCTGTAAAGTCAGGCCACAGCACATCGGAAAACCAGAATTCCGAATATGCCGCCTGCCATATCATAAAGTTTGAAAGTCGGTACTCGCCGCTGGGTCTGATAATAATATCAGGATCGGGTTGGTCTGCTGTGTAGAGGTTTGAAGAAATAAGTTCTTCGTTAATATCCTCAGCCTTCAGCTCTCCCTGTGCGACTTTTGTACCTATCTTTTTCACAGCATTGACAATTTCTGCTCTGCCGCCGTAGTTTATTGCGAGATTGACTACAGTTTTATTTTTATCATCGGAGTTTTTTTCAAGCTGATCCATAAGTATCTGAATATCCTCAGGGATACCCTCTTTTATGCCGATAAATCTCATTCTGAGTTGTTTTTGTCTGTTTTCCTCTTGCCTGTCTTGAGCTTCGCCGAGATAATCTCTGAAGATATCCATTATTACAGAAACCTCCTCGGGCGGTCTTTTCCAGTTCTCCGTAGAGAACGCGTAAAATGTCAGATACTTTATTCCGATATCTGATGCATATTCACATATTCGTTTGAATACCTTTGCGCCCTCTTTGTGACCTTCTGTACGCTTCAAACCTCTCTGCTTTGCCCAACGGCCGTTGCCGTCCATTATTATCCCGATATGCTCAGGCAATACATCAAACTTTGGTATATCAGACATAAATCAGATCTCCATAATCTCTTTTTCTTTGTCAGCGCAGATTTTTTCAACATCCTTGATTTTTTCATCAGTGATGTCCTGAATTTTCTTTTCGCCGTTTTTGAGATCGTCTTCTGTGATTTCAGAAGCCTTCTGCATTTTCTTTAAAGCTTCAATGCTGTCGCGT
>JAFRZS010000134.1 GCA_017442445.1 Clostridia bacterium | reverse complement strand
TATCAATCTCAATACTGTTTTCTTTTAAAATCGGGTTCATCGAATTTATTACACCCTGAACAAAAGAACGGATAGAAATATTTTCTTCCTTGATATTTTCAAACATTTTCTGTTTATATTTTGAAAGTGAGAGAAGCTCAAGCACAAGCTTGTTCATTTTTTCTGTTTCTTCCATTATGATATTGCAATAATCCTGTCTTGCTCTGCCGCCTTTTGCAATACCCATTTTAAGACCTTCTGCATATGCCTGAATAACTGCAAGAGGAGTCTTCATTTCATGTGCGGCGTTTGCAAGGAAGTCCTTTTTTTCATCTTCCATTTGCTGTTTCATTTCAAGCTTTTCTCTGAGCCTTTGATTTTCAGCAGTCAGCATTTTAATGGTTTCCTCCGACGTTCTTACCAACTCATTGATATGGTTGCCGAGTCTTCCGAGTTCACTGGTGCCGGTTGGACATTTCCTTCTGAAATCAAGCTTAATCATATCCTTTACCGTAATGTTGATATCTTTAATCTTTGAATATGTCCATATCAACGCGCCCATCATTGCCGCCCACACAAAAAACAAAACAACAGCATTAAGCCATGCTTTTGTTTCGCCGGATTTTTTAAGTGTTTCGGCATAATCATATGTGCCTAAATATATTTTCAGCTTATGATTTTCCTGAAACCCTTTTTCCTTGATTTCAGTTTCGTAAAGATAATAATCGGTATTTGTATTTTTTACACGAACCTTTCTGAAAGAACTCTTTTCATCATCTTTTTCACTGTCGTGAACATCTTCTGCAATAATTCTTTCATAATCCGTTATCGAATCGGTAGTCTTAATATCCGAATCTGTGATTATACTTTTAAATTCTTCGGATAAACGTATTTCATCAGCAAAAGTGCTGTAACAAATATTGCCTTCAGGCGAATAGGTTTCTATAAGAACTCCGTATTTTCTCTCAACGGCTCTGAATTTTTCCATTATGCTATTGTCAAGAGTAAATTCTGCAATTTCTTTTTCTACTTTATCTTTGTTTTCGTAAGCGTGTTCACGAACTGCTAATTTCGGTTGCAGCACAATATTCAACACTGTGGATAAAATAATCATTACGGCAAGGAAAAATGACGACACCAAGAAAACCCTTGTTAAAACATTCTTTGAATCTATCGCGAGCTTCTTACTCATTCATACCCACCTCTATTTTATATCCGATTCCATAGACTGTTTTAAGGTGTTCGTAACCCCACTCACCGAGCTTTGTTCTGAGTCTTGTTACATGAGAGTCAACTGTTCTCATATCGCCCTCATAATCGTATCCCCAGATATTATCAAGAAGATGTTCTCTTGTGAAAACTCTTCCCTTATTGCTCATGAGTTTTATGAGTAAGCCGTACTCCTTGAGTGTGAGTTCAAGCATTTCACCCTTCAATGTTACGGTGTGGGCTTTTTCGTCAATAACAAGTCCGTCAAGCTCAAGGTCATCTGTTTTCCTGATTTCTCTTGCCGAATGTTTCAGTAAAATTTCAATTCTTTTAAGTAAAACCATAAGCGAAACAGGTTTTGTTACAAAATCATCAGCACCCGACTCAAAGCTTTCAAGTTCATCAAAGTCCTGACTTCTTGCAGTGAGCATAATTATGGGCATATCTGAGATTTCTTTGATTTTTCTGCAAACCTCCCAACCGTCATAACCGGGCATCATGATGTCAAGTATCATCAAAGCCGCATCAGGATTCTGATAAAAAACATCCATAGCTTTTATTCCGTCCTCGGCTTCAATCGGTTCATAGCCTTCCCTCTTCAAAAAGTCACATAATAATCTGCGTAAATTCTCTTCGTCATCCGCAATAATTATTTTCTTCATACGAACTCACCCCGATTTTATTTTTTTAACTCAACAATATATCTTCCGAGTGCATTTTCCCATGTCGGAAGTCTTGAAAACCCGTTTTTATCAAGACACACTTTTGAAAGCCTTGAATTAAGCGGTCTTCTTGCCGCTGTTTTATATTCTGATGTAGGAATATGATTTATAACGGTTTTTGCTCCTGCCAGCTGCATAATTTTTTCTGCAAACTCTGCCCATGAGCAAATATTTTCGTTTGTCGCATGATATACACCGTATTTTTCACTTGCAATCATATCAGAAAGTAAAACTGCAAGATCAACCGTATATGTCGGAGAACCTGTCTGGTCGCATACCACATTGAGTTCCTCTTTCGTTTCAGACAAGCGAAGCATTGTTTTTACAAAATTATTTCCGTTTATTCCGAACACCCACGATGTTCTTACGATAAAACTTTTTTCATATTCTGCTACAATTTTTTCCGCTTCACACTTTGTTCTGCCGTATTCATTCAGAGGATTTTTTGTGTCATCCGGTTCAAGAAAATTTTCACCGTCAGCACCGAAAACATAGTCGGTACTGATAAAAATAAATTTTGCGCTGATTTTTTTTGCAGCATCAAGCAGATTTTTTGTTCCGTCAACATTGATTTTTCTGCAAAGCTCAGCTTCTTCCTCTGCCTTATCAACCGCAGTATAAGCCGCACAGTGAATAATTCCCGTAACGGCTTCTTTTTTTATAAATTCCTCGGTGGCATTTCGGTCGGTTATATCAAAGTCAGTAACATCAACACCCACAGCTTCAATATTTCTTTTCTGAAGCTCAAGCACAACATCATGACCTAACTGACCGTTCACACCGGTAACAAGTATTTTATTTTCCATAAACAAATTCTACATCTGACTCCTCAAATTTCGGAGCATTCTTATCCTTTTCTGAAAGTACGGGATTTTTTACACCCCAATCAATTCCGAAAATCTCATCGCAATAGCAAATACTTCTGTCATTTTCGGGTGAGTAGTATTCATCAACCTTATATCTCAATTCAACATCATCTGTGAGAGTTACAAATCCGTGCAAAAATCCTTTAGGTACAAAGAGCATTCTGTGATTATCCTCACTCAATTCAACTGCTATGGATTTGAGATATGTAGGAGATCCTTTTCTGATATCAACTATAACATCTTTTACGGCACCTCTTGTACAGCTTACAAGCTTTGCCTGAGCGCAAGGATTTGTCTGACAGTGTAAACCTCTGACGGTACCTTTGACTGCCGAGCGGGATGCATTGTCCTGAACAAACTCTGTATTTATTCCTATTTCTTCAAACTTTTTCTTTGAATATGTTTCTGAAAACCAGCCTCTGTTATCACCGAAAACCTGTGGCTCAATAATAACAGCATCTTTAAGGTTTGTTTCTAATACCTTCATCAGTCTTCTCTCCCCCATCTCGGTCTCTGACCGGGACTGTCACTATAAAGTATCTGTCCGTTGGCAACTCTCATAAGGTGCTGTCCGTATGAAGAATTACCATATTTTTTTGCAGATGCCAACAAAGCTTTCTTTGTGATCCATCTCATATTATATGCTATTTCTTCGGGTGCGGAAATTTTTATACCCTGAAGATTTTCAATGGTTCTTATAAAGTTGGAAGCCTCATTCAGAGAATCAACACTTCCCGTATCAAGCCACGCAAAACCTCTGCCCATAAGCTTTACATCAAGCTCACCCAACTCAAGATACTTTCTGTTTATATCAGTGATTTCAAGTTCGCCTCTTTTGCTGGGTTTGAGAGATTTTGCCATCTCAACAACTCTGTTATCATAGAAATAAAGACCTGTAACGGCATATTTCGATTTGGGCTCCTTGGGTTTTTCTTCAATTGAAATTGCAATACCGTCTTTGTCAAATTCAACGACACCGAATGCTTCGGGGTTTTCAACATAGTAGCCGAAAATGGTTGCGCCCTTTTTAATTTTCACTGCTTGTCTGAGCATATGGCCAAGACCGCTTCCGTAGAAAATATTATCACCCAGAACCATAGCAACATTATCGTCGCCGATGAAGTCTTCCGCAAGAATGAATGCCTGTGCAAGACCTTTCGGTTCAGGCTGAATTTTATATTCAAAATGCAGACCGAACTGACTTCCGTCACCAAGCAAGGCTTCAAACTTTGAAATATCTGTCGGTGTTGAGATTATCATTATTTCTCTGATACCTGCCAACATAAGTGTTGATAAGGGATAATATATCATCGGTTTGTCATAAACCGGTAAAAGCTGTTTACTTGTTACGGTTGTAAGAGGATAAAGTCTTGTCCCTGAACCGCCTGCAAGAATAATACCTTTCAAATCTATCTCTCCGTTCATTGAATTTTTAAATCATAGGCACATAATACCAATCTCTATAATAATACAAATTATGGAATTAGTCAATCAAAACTTATTGACACACTATTAAAAGAGGTGTAGAATTATTTTGGTTGTTTAGCTTCTGCTAACTTTATCATCAGAAATCAGAAAGGAACTAAGTATGGAAAATCTGACTTCCTCACTTGAGGATTATCTTGAAGCCATATATCTGCTTGAAAAAAAAGGCAGTGTCAGAGTATCAGATATCGCTGATTTTCTCGGTGTATCAAAACCGAGCGTAAACAGAGCTATCGGTAATCTCGTAAAACACGGGCTTGTTGACCATGAACTCTATTCAGATGTTTCGCTTACTCAGAAAGGCAAGACACTCGCTTCAAAAGTTTTAAGACGCCATAAAATCATCAAAAAATTTCTGACAGACACTCTCGGTGTTGAGGAGGAAATTGCAGAGCTTGATGCTTGCAGAATGGAACACGTAATCAGTGTCCGTACACTGCAGAAACTTTATCAGTACTGTGAGGCTAATTCCGATGAAAAAAAATCTGATTGATATAGCTATTATAGGTGGCGGCGCATCGGGACTTTGTGCCGCAATTCAGGCAAAAAGAAAAAACAAAAATTTATCCGTAACAATTTTTGAACATTTAAACCGTATCGGCAAAAAAATTCTTGTAACAGGAAACGGAAGATGTAATCTTACAAATCTTGATGCAGAAAATCACGCTTACCGCAACAAAAATTTCTGCGATAAAATTTTTGAAAAATTCGGTGTGAATTACACGCTTGATTTTTTCAAATCTTTGGGACTTTATACAATTGCCGATTCAGAGAAAAGAGTTTATCCCCGTTCAAACACAGCCTCAAGTGTGCTTGACTGTCTGAGATTTGAAGCTGAAAAACTCGGTGTAGAAATCATATGTAATACACATATAGAAACAATAGAAAAAACAAACGGAATTTTTTTATTGAATAAAACTTTTTTATCACGGAAAGTCATACTCGCAACCGGCGGAAAATCCGCGAAAGTTCACGGCTCCGACGGAAGCGGTTATCAGATTTTAAAAAGCTTCGGCTTGAATGTTATCAGACCCGAGCCGTCACTTGTTCCGTTGAAAACAGAGGGAAATATACCTAAGCAACTTAAAGGAATAAGAGCTCAGGTTACGCTTTCGCTTTTTGAAAAACAAAAAAATATTTTCAATGTAAACGGTGAAATTTTATTTGCAGACTACGGCATTTCAGGTATCGCCGCAATGGAAACAGGCTCGTATATTTCCGACTCAAAAAGATACACACTTTTGGTTGATTTTTTACCCGATTTTTCATACGAAAATCTTGAAAAAATCATTTCACAAAGTAATGCTTCAACAACAGAAAACTGCCTGATAGGTTTACTTCCGAAAAAACTCGGACAGATAATCTGCAAACAATCATCTCCTGATTGTCTTTTGAAAAATCCTTCTTCTCTTGACAAAAAAAACGTTGAAAAAATCGTTAAAAATATCAAAGAATTTTCATTCATGATTTCAGGTACAAGAG
>JAFRZS010000133.1 GCA_017442445.1 Clostridia bacterium | reverse complement strand
TTACCCGACCTACGCCCTTAGCAGGGGCGCCTCGTCACCAACTTGAGTACTTCTCCGTTTGGTAACATTTGATACTTTTGTAAACATCAATAAATATGGTTTTAAAAGTATAACCTATTAAATAAAAATGGCGGAGAGAGTGGGATTCGAACCCACGGTACCTGACGGTACGACGGTTTTCAAGACCGTTCCGTTATGACCACTTCGGTATCTCTCCGTGTTGCACGAATTATATTATCACATTGTCGTCCGTCTGTCAAGATTTAATTTATATTTTTTTAAAATTTATTCATTCTGCGCGTTTTTGGTTAATAATAATTATTGACAAAGTTCATATTAAAATACATTCAGGTGAGTTTTTTGAAATTTATAATTCCTTTTTTGATAATTATCTTCGCTTTTTCAGGCTGTACTGCTTACGAAAATGTTATTTCTGCAGACGGCTCAACATCTGCTGAAAAAATCATCGGAGGCTTAGGTGAAGCATTTAATAATAAAACGGGCATAAATTTCACCTTCAATCCCACAGGCTCGGCTTCGGGAATAAATGCTGTAATCGAAAACCGATGTGATATCGGAGTTTCAAGCAGAGAACTGACATCTGACGAGTTGAGCAAAGTCACACCGACAGTTTTTGCTTACGATTCTATTGTATTGGTTGTAAATGCAGAAAATAATATCTCAGATTTATCGCTTGAAAGCATTAAAAAAATTTTCACAGGTCAGATAAAGAATTGGAAATATCTTGGCGGTAATGATGCTCAGATAGTTTTAATCGGCAGAGAAGCAGGAAGCGGAACCCGTGACGGTTTTGAAGAAAGTACCGACACAAAAAACATCTGCAAATACCGACAGGAACTGACATCATCGGGCGACATAATCACTGCCGTTTCAAATAACCCCGATGCTATCGGATATGTATCTTTTGCATCTGTTAAAAACAATATAAAAGTTCTTACGGTAAATAAAAAAACTCCCGACAAAGAGAATGTAATAAGCGGAGCTTATCCTATAAGACGACCGTTTATGACGGTCACTAAAAAAGATGCTCCTCTATCAAAAAATTCCGAGCAATTTTTAAAATTTATTTTATCTGATGAAGCTGAAAATATAATCACAAAAATGGGTGCTATTCCTTCAGACTGACGGTGGTGTTATGAAAAAATTTTCCGAAAATCTTATTCATTCTATATTTTTTATTCTTGGCATGATTACTGTTGCTTTTGTTATCTTGATTTCCATTTATCTTATCTTTTCGGGACTCCCTGCAATAAAAGAAATCGGACTTAAAAATTTTCTTTTCGGCAGAGTCTGGCAACCGACTTCTTCGCCTGAAAAATTCGGTATTCTCCCCTTTATTCTCACAAGTATTTACGGCACGGCAGGTGCAGTCTTTCTCGGTGCGCCCATAGGTTTTTTTACATCGGTTTATATTGCAAAATTTGCTCCTGAAAAAGTTAAAAAATTTTTAAACTCCGCTGTCAGTTTGCTTGCGGGTATTCCGTCAGTTGTTTTCGGTCTTGTCGGTATGATTTTATTAGTTCCTTTTGTCAGAAAATTTTTTAACATTCCCGACGGAGCAAGTTTATTTTCAGCGATAATTGTTTTGTCCGTTATGATTCTTCCCTCAATAATAAAGGTATCGGTAAACGCTTTGGAAAAAGTACCGGGAGAATACGAAGAAGCATCTCTCGCATTGGGTGCCACTGAAACACAGACATATTTCAAAGTTTCGGTTCTGTCTGCAAAAAGCGGAATAATCACCTCAATAATTTTAGGTATCGGCAGAGCAATCGGTGAAGCTATGGCAGTGATTATGGTTGCGGGTAACGGTACAAATATGCCGACACTTTTTGAAAGTGTGCGTTTCTTAACAACCGCAGTTGCGAGTGAAATGTCATATTCATCAGGACTTCACCGCCAAGCACTTTTTTCAATTGCGCTTGTACTTTTTCTCTTTATCATTATGATAAATACCACACTCCATTTCTTTCTGAAAAGGAGTAAAAAATGAAGCGGAAAATTTATGATTTTTTAATGAAATTTTTTATGCGGATATCTGCAATCTTTGTGTGTCTTCTTGTTTTATTTTTAGTCGTTTATATTTTCAGAAAAGGGTTGCCGAATATCACCTGGCATTTACTTTCAACTAAGCCGAGCTATCTTAAAAATTCTATCGGAATTTTACCTGATATTCTGAATACTTTTTATATAATTATTGCGACATTATTTTTTGTTTTGCCTGTCGGTGTCGGCGCGGCAATTTATCTGACGGAATATGCAAAAAATAAAAAGCTTGTAAAAATAATTGAATTCACATCTGAAACTTTATCGTCAGTGCCTTCCGTAATT
>JAFRZS010000132.1 GCA_017442445.1 Clostridia bacterium | reverse complement strand
TGTTCTTGATATGACGGTGCCCTGTGAATCTGTAAAGGTTAAGGACAAGCTTCTTGACGGATTTGAAAATACACTTATAACAAAACCCTACGGTGACAACAGATTATATCTCGCACCGATGTTCTACAGTCCTTGCGGTCTTTTCTACAATCAGGCTCTTTTTGAGAAAAAGGGTTGGTCTGTTCCTGAAACTTGGGACGAAATGTGGAAGTTAGGCGACAAGGCAAAAAAGGAAGGTATTTATCTTTTTACCTATCCGACATCAGGATATTTTGATTCTTTATTCTATGCTCTTTTAGCTTCAAACGGTAACGCTGATTTCTATAACTCCGCACTCACTTATAAAGAAGGAATCTGGGACTCTGAGGAAGCAAAAAAAGCTTTGGAAATTATCGGAAAACTTGCCGACTACACAGAGCCTACAACAGTTGCAAACGCTAACGGTGAAAACTACCTGAAAAATCAGCAATTGATTTTAAACAACAAGGCTTTATTTATGCCAAACGGCACTTGGGTCGTCGGTGAAATGAAAGATGCTCCTATGTCCGAAGACTTCAAGTGGGGCTTCACGGCACTTCCCGCTTTGGAAGAAGGCGGCGACAGATATTCTTACACCTTCTTCGAACAGATCTGGGTTCCGAAGGGTGCAAAAAATAAAGACCTTGCAAAAAAATTCATCTCTTTCTTATATTCTGACAAGGCTGCAAAAATATTTGCTGAGGAAGGTGACTCACCTGCCGTTCAGCCGATTAAAGGTATCAGCAGAATTATTGATGACGATGAAAGCCGTATGTTTTATGAAATTTATGACAACGGTGCAAAAGCCGTAATGGGCAGCTTCGCAACTACACAGCCTGTTGAAGGTGTCAGCATTTACGATACTGTTTTCTCCGCCATTGACAGTGTTGTAAGCGGTGAAAAAACTGTTGACGAATGGCGTCAGGCTATCGCAAAAGCCAGTGATAAGCTCAGAGAAGCTATGAAGTAACATGAAAACTTTTTCTTCCCGTTCACGGTTTATTTTTCTTTCCCTATGCCCCGCAGTAATTCTTTTTACGGTGTTTATTGTCCTTCCCACTTTTAATGTTTTCAGGATATCTCTTTATAAGTGGGGAGGATATTCTGCAGAAAAGGAATTTGTCGGATTTGATAATTTCAGAATACTTTTTTCTGATATGAAATTCCTTCGTTCTGTTCAGAACTCTCTTTTTCTCATTGTTTTTGTAACAGTAATAACTCTCTCAATAAGCCTGATATTTGCTTCAATTCTTGTTCATTCCGATATCAGAGGAAAAAGTTTTTTCAGAGTTGTTTTTTATATTCCGAATATTCTTTCAATCATTGTGATTTCTTCTGTTTTTTCAGCAATCTATCAGCCCGGAGGTCATTTTGATTCCGTTCTTTCTCATTTCGGAAAAACAGAACCTGTGCTATGGTTAGGAAACAAAAAAACCGTTGTTTTAAGTCTTGCAATCGCACTCATCTGGCAGGCTGTCGGATATTATATGGTTATGTATATGGCATCAATATCAAATATTCCGAAGCCTCTTTATGAAAACGCAGAACTTGAAGGTGCATCAAAATTCCACCAGTTTTTCAGCATAACAATTCCGCTTATCTGGAGTAACATCAGGACTACTCTCACCTTCTTTATAATAAGCAGTGTCAATCTCAGTTTTTTACTTGTCCGCGCTATGACAGGCGGAGGTCCCGACGGTGCAAGTGAGGTTTTTCTCAGCTATATGTACAAACAGGCATACACGAATTCCTCCTACGGTTACGGAATGGCAATAGGTGTTGTTGTATTCATCATCACTTTCTCACTTTCGGGCATCGTAAATCTTGCAACATCCCGTAAACACTATGAATATTGAGGTGACATATGAATAAAACAGATTTTCTTTACAGATTTTTTATTTATTTCGTACTCTGCATTATGGCACTCTCGGTTATTGTTCCTGTTTTATGGGTACTACTCGCCTCGTTTAAGCAAAACTATGAATTCTATCAGAATCCGTGGTCTTTACCCGATGCGTTGTATTTTCAGAATTTCATAGATGCCTGGAACAAGGCCGGTATGGGAAAATATCTCATGAACTCCGTATCCGTCACAGCGATGGCTCTGATTTTACTTCTTGTGGTTGCGATTCCCGCCGCCTTTGTCCTTTCAAGATACAAATTTTTCGCATCGCGTTTTTTAAAATCTGCCTTTATGGGCGGGTTGTTTGTGAATATAAATTATATCGTTGTGCCGATTTTCTTAATGCTTGTCAGTGCAGACAAAATCGTTAAATCAATAAGCGGTGACGGTTTTTTTCTGAACAATCCTTTTATTCTTGCATTAATCTACGCTTCGAGTGCTCTACCGTTTACAATATATCTGCTGTCCGGATATTTCGTAACTATTCCGAAAGATTTTGAAGAAGCCGCTTTTGTTGACGGTTGCTCTTACTTTAATATGATGACGAGAATTATGCTGCCGGTTGCAAAACCCAGTATCATAACGGTAATACTTTTTAATTTTCTGAGCTTCTGGAATGAGTTTATAATAGCCATGACTATTATGACAAAAGATAAATTCAAAACCCTTCCCGTAGGACTTGTTGCGCTTATGAAGGGTGATAATGCCGCCGCAGAATACGGCAGAATGTATGCAGGTCTTGTTATGGTAATGCTTCCGACACTTATTTTATATATCTGTGTACACAAAAAACTCATGCGAGGTATGACCGCGGGAGGAGTAAAAGGGTGAAATTTCTTAAATATTTTTTATACTCCTCTTTATTTTTCTCCTCTCTCCTTGCTGTTTTTGTCGGACAAAAAAATGTCGGCTATTCCTCTCTCGCTCTGATGAGTTTCGGAATAGCCGTTCTGATTATTTTACTTTTTATTTATAACAGAGGTTACAGATAAAGGAAGACCCGACACAAGCCGTAGCTTGTGTCGGGCAGGATTCGTGTAAAGAAATACTCTGACAATTAGCCCCAAAGATCGTCGAAATCTGTTGAGTCGCCGCCCTGATCGTCGTGACCGCCGTCAATAAGGCCGCCGCTGATTGTAAGAATTTCTTCTACCTCATACTCAACAGCGTCAAGTACGGGCTTCTGATACTTCTTCATTTCCACTCACTCCTTAAAATATTTTGAGGAACCGCCCCAATTCGGGATATAGACCGCCTAAGGCATACTACACCAAATCCATTCTAATCCAAAAAACAGTTATTGTCAAGGATAATATTTTCAAAAAAATTTACTTTATTTTTATTGTAATCTATGCTATACTTAAATTGATTATAATTTGTTTTGGGAGAGATTGACAAATGTTGAAAACAAAAGACAATTTCATGTTGAGAGAAGTTGACGGTAATTCTGTTGTTGTTTCAATAGACAATTCCTTTAACGGACTTATAACTCTTAACGAAACAGGCACATTCTTGTGGAATTTACTGGCAGAGGGCTCCGACGAAGACTCAATGGTAAAGGCTATGCTCAAAGAATATGAGGTAGTTGAAGATGTTGCAAGAGCCGATGTCAGAGAATTTATTGAACACGCAAAAAAATCAGGGGTTTTAGATGAATAATCAGAATGCCGAGCAGATACTTGAGAAAACCGGTGTCTATTCTGCTATTTCAAAAGGTACAAGCATGTGGCCTATGCTTGGTGACGGCACGGACAGGATTATTGTTGCAAAATGTGATACCGAGCCTGAACTTTATGATGTCGCGCTCTTCCGCCGTGAAAGCGGAATATTGGTGCTTCACAGAATAGTTAAAATACATACCGACCACTATCTTTTCTGCGGAGATAATCAGAACTTTTTTGAAAAAGTCAAAAAGGAACAAGTCCTCGGTATTCTCAAAGGATATTATAAAGGAAAAAAATATACTGACTGTAAAAAAAGTCGGTCTTACCGTCTTTATGTCCGTCTGTGGACAAAAACTCTTCCCCGCCGTAAAGAGTTGCTTGTTTTTATGTGGACTCTTGTAGGCATCAAAAATAAAATCAAAAGAATATTCCGCAAAAAATAAATTGGAGTGAAATAATATTGGCTAACACCGATAAAAGAAACAAAGAGAGAGATATAAATACTCTGAAATGGATTTACAACACCTGCAAAAAACATTTGTGGCGTGTTCTTGTTCTCACGCTCATTCACGGCTCCAGCTCTGTACTTTCAATACTTTTTGCGCTGACTTGCAGAGAGGTTATCGACTCGGCAATCAGTAAAAATTCTCAGCATCTTACATACTCTGTTGTAACTCTTTTCTGCATTATTGTCGGACAGCTTCTGATAAACCTTATTTCAAAGAACATATCAGAAAGAATCAAGAATAAAATAAATCTTGAAATAAGACTCAAAACTTTTTCCAATATGCTGAAAAAAGATTACGAGCGTTTATCCTCACACCACAGCGGTGATTTACAGTTAAGAATTTTCAATGACACTTCCGTTGTAAGTAACGGCGTCACAAATATGATACCCAATGTTGTATCTTTGTGTGTAAGACTTCTTCTGGCTTTTGCTGTTTTGGTATCATACGACAGGATTTTCGCTACCGTATTTCTTGTAGCAGGTGTGCTGGTTGTTGTATCTGCAACAGCTTTCAGAAAATTCCTCAAAAGCTCACACAAAAAAGTTCAGGAATCCGAAGGAAAGGCCCGTTCTTTTATTCAGGAATCCATTGAAAATATACTCATGATAAAAGCCTTCGGCGGTGAAGAAAAAATTACGCAAAAAACCGACGAGCTTCAGAAAATCAATTTCAGACTCCTTATAAAAAGAGTGACCGTCAGCCTCTGCGCACACACAGGTGCGGCTTTTGTATTCAGAATGGGTTATCTTTTTGCACTTGTATGGAGTGCTTACAATGTATTCGCAGGTGTTATTACTCCCGGTACAATTACCGCTATTATTCAGCTTGTTAACCAGATACAGAATCCGTTTTCAAGCTTTTCAAATATGATTCCTCAATACTACTCAATTTTAGCTTCTGCTGAAAGAGTTATGGAAATTGAAAATATTCCCGACGAGCCTATGCTTCCTGAATCCGACTTTGATGCAGATAAGGTTTACGCTGACCTTGAAAGTATTGAATTTGATAACATAACCTTCTCATATTCAAGAGGAGATTCTATAATTGAAGACTCAAGCCTCAGTGTCAAAAAAGGTGACTTCGTCGCTATTATGGGCATTTCGGGCATCGGCAAAAGCACTTTGCTGAAATTACTTTTGGGTGTATTCAACACTCAGTCGGGCGAAATTTATCTCAATACCAAAGACGGAAAAATCCTTGCAGACAAGCACACCCGTCCGCTTTTTTCTTATGTTCCTCAGGGTAATTTCCTTCTTTCAGGTACTATAAGAGAAAATATAACTTTCCTTTGCAAAGATGTTTCCGAAGACAAAATCAACGAAGCAATCCGTATGAGTTGCTCCGAAGAATTTGTTAAAAATCTTGATGACGGCCTTGATACAGTTATCGGTGAAAGAGGTCTCGGTCTTTCCGAAGGTCAGGTACAAAGACTTGCCGTTGCAAGAGCATTATTGAGCGGTTCACCAGTTTTGCTTCTTGACGAGTCCACATCTGCTCTGGACGAAGCAACAGAAGCACAGTTGCTTGAAAATCTTAAAAATTCAAAAGATATAACATGTATTATCGTTACTCATAAAAAGGCCGCTCTTGACATATGCAACAGACATATTCAGATAAATGATAAAAAAATCGTCAGCGAGGGATAAGAATGAAATTCAATTCAATTGAAGAAAAATATGCACTTGAATTATCAATAAGTGTATTAAAAAAAGAAACTCCCCCATCAGCACCTGACGGAATTTCTTTTGAAAAAATGTTCGATTTCTGCGAAAAGCACTCTATTACAGTTTTGGTGTATCACGCTTTGAAAAAAGTTCCCGATATATCAATTGACGATGCCCTGAACAAAAAGTATAACGAGAGCTATCTCAAAGCTATGGGCAGAGAAGCAAAGCAGGAATTTGAATACAGAAGAATTGCCAAAAGATTTGAAGACAACAATATTGATTATATGCCTTTAAAAGGCTGTATTATGAAATACCTCTATCCGCTTCCGTTTTTAAGACATATGGTGGATATGGATATTCTCATAAGAGAAGACGATCTGACAAAAGCCGGAAACATTATGCTTGAAGACGGTTACAGCGGTACTGTTGAAAAGACTTTGCATTATCACAATTCTTTTACCAAGAAACCGATTTTTGATGTTGAGCTTCACCGTTCGCTTCTCGCTGACCACTACATACATATTTCAAAGTTTATTGACGGCGAAGTTTTAAGGTTTAATAGGGGAAGGGTTGACCTTTCAGATGCTCATAATATGATGACGTTGAAAGGAATGTCGCAAGATTATATTGGTAAATTT
>JAFRZS010000131.1 GCA_017442445.1 Clostridia bacterium | reverse complement strand
ACTTTCGGAAAAAACGCAGATACAAATTCCTGTTACTGCAAAAATCGGCGAGGGTTTTTATATCGGTCACCTGGGCAGAATAATTGTCAATCCCGATGCCGTAATCGGAAGGAATGTCAACATCGCAACAGGTGTCACAATCGGCAGAGAAAACAGAGGTAAAAGAAAAGGCAGCCCGGTTATAGGTGACAACTGTTGGATAGGCACAAATTCCGTTATTGTCGGCAATGTAAAAATCGGAAATGATGTACTTATTGCACCGCTTACCTTTGTGAATTTTGATGTGCCCGACCACTCACTTGTTGTTGGCAATCCCGCAAAAATAATTTCAAAAGAAAACGCAACAGAAGGCTACATAAACAACAGAATTTAAGGTGAAAAAATGAGAAAAGATTACCACATGCACCCGAGAGTAATTGAGGGTTATGAAAGAGTAGAAAAATTCATAGAAACCGCAATCAATAATAACTTTGATGAAATATGTATTACCGACCATATGCCTTTGAGCACATCTTCGGCGGCTGACAGAATAGCCAGGGGAAAGGTGTCGGAGTACTATAAAAAAGTCAGAGATTTGTCGGAGATTTACAAGGATAAAATTTCAATTAAATGCGGAATAGAAATTGACTATCATCCGTCGGTTGTCGGTGAGATTGAAGAAGTTTTATCACAAGGCGATTTTGATTTCGTTTTAGGCTCAACTCATATGCAGCTTTTTGCACCGCATCTCTTTGACGGAAATCACAAATATACAGAGTTTGCAGATTTAGCGTGGGAGAATACTTTGTTGGCGGCAAAGTCGGGATATTTTACAACAATATCACACCTTGATATGTTCCGTTGGGCATTCACAATACCCGAAAGATTTCCGCTTGTAAATGACGGTTACACAGAAGATTATCACAGAGATATTATTGAAGAAATTTTAGATGTGATTGAAGACAAAAATTTATACCTTGAAATCAATCCGCATCTTGCGTGGAAAAACGAGAAAAATTTTGAACTCGTTTATCCGCACCCTGACATAGTAAAGTCTGCATTGAACAGAAATATAAAATTTTCCTACGGCTCTGATGCTCATGTGGCAAGTCAGGTCGGCAAGATGTATGATATGTTAAAAGAACACACGATTTATTCAAAAGCTTTGGATATATGGGAGAATGTAAAATAAATATTAACTTCCATAGCTGAAGGTTGACAGATTTTTGTGTACGGAGCATAATAAATAAAAACGGAGGTGTTTTTATGGCAGGCGGAGTTTTTGCATTTGTAGTTTTGATGATTATTTTATTATGCATAGGCTTTGGTGGTATAGCTGCTGGAATTGTCGGAACAATCCTTTTTAACAAAGCAAGAAAGAAAGGCAAAAAATTCGGAAAACCTCTGACAATAGTTTCCGCTGTAGTTTTGTCAATTAGTATTTTGATTACTGCATTGCCATTTTGTGCGTATGTATTTTTTTATGTGAACGCACCTAAAGAATCCCCCAAAACCGATATAATAATTGAAGAAAGAGTTCATCAAGACGAAAGATTTACTGCGGACGGAGTTGTTTATGAATATATCGGAATAGACAATCTGGAGGTCTTGGGCGGCGATTTTTCCGAACCGTTATTTTCATACGAAGTGAAATTTTATTTATTCCCGTCATCATGGGGTTGTTATTATAAATTAGAAAATGATTACGGCTTTAACTTTGTGATTGACGACAATATGGGTAGAATTTATTGTCCTGCTGACGAAAAAGAAAAAGCAAGAGAATTTTTAAATGATAACAGTCGTTACGAATGGCATTATAATAATTATGATTCCGAAGCTGATTTTGACGATGTCTGCAAGCTTATAAATGATGATGGGCAGAAATTTTTGTTTGACTTGCTGGATACTTATAATAGTGAGCCTGAAACAATCCGAATAAAAGCAAAATTTGAAGACTATAACGAATATGAATTTGAACTTTACAGTAAGGATAATTTTTGTTCAAAAGATGTACTGACTATTACCGAATACAAAGGAAAATATTACATAGAAACTGATGATGTAAAGTTTTTGGGGACTACAGAAACCTATACTGCTGAAGTAATAGAGATAGATGATGTCTCAGCAAAAAAATTGATAGAGTCGGTTGAATAAAACAAAAAGGTTGTATCAAAATTGATGTTTTGATGCAACCTTTTAATATGCTTGACAATTTTTCTGTTTTATATTATACTGATACAAACTGATACTAATAAATATCAGGAGGGTTTTATGGATATTAAAATTTTTACTGAAATATTAAAGGATAGACATTTTACTGATTATCAGAAAATGAAATATAAATACGGCGAGGATTTTAATTCTTTTCTGCTGACATTGGAAGAGTTATATTACAAGACTTTACCGCTTTCTGATTTTGAAGGGAATAACATTGTTTTTATTGAAAATCATAGCGCAGTAAATCAAAGAACGGTTAAACTTCTGTTGCAATCTCAAGACGGATATTACGGAATAAAAGCTGTTGAGGACGAGATTATTGCAACTTCGGCTATTGAGAGTATAGATTTCAGCCGTGACAGTGTGCGCAAAATTCTTAAAGGCATGGCACCGAATGATGAGCAAGAGAACCGAATTTCAGGTATCAAGCGCGGTTTTGACTTTATTGCAGATACTGCCAATAAAATTACCGAAGAAAATATTTACAAGCTTTATATGATGACTGTCGGAGATTTTCTTATCGGTGATGAAAGATTAGCGGAAGGCAATTTTTACAGACATGACACAGTTTATGTTGTTAGTGACCGCGTTGAACATTCGGGACTCCATTTTGAAAAAGTACCGGAATTTATGAAGGCGCTCGTGGCATTTGCTAATGAAGAAGACGGTATTAACGATTTAATCAAAGCGGCTGTTATCCATTTTTATATTGCATTTGTGCATCCGTATTTTGACGGTAACGGCAGAATAGCACGGCTTATTCATTTGTGGTTTTTGATTCAAAAGGGTTATCAGTCAGCATTGTTTATTCCTTTTTCAAGTCAGATTGAAAAAAGCCGTAAAGAATATTATGATGCTTTTACAACTATTGAGGAAAATAAGAAAATCAGCGGTAAAATAGATGTAACTCCGTTTATTTTATATTTTATAAAAAATGTTTACAATAAAATAAATGAGGGTACAACTGCAGTTGAAACTTTTATAATTTACAATGATGCAGTCAAGGATGGGAAAATAACTGAAAAGGAAACAGAGCTTTGGAAGTTCGTATTGTCCTTTTACGGCACAAAGGAATTTTCAACAAAGCAACTTGAAAAGGATTTCGGAGATGCTGCTTATGCGACTATCAGAGGCTTTGTGTTGAAATTTGAAGCTTTGGGATTGTTTTCCTCTGTCAAGTACGGCCCGAGAGTTAAATACAAAATTATCAAATAAAGTGAAGAAAGGCAACAAAAATACTTGAAGTCGGCTAATCAATGAACGATTAGCCGACTTCTGAATTTTTTAGTTTTTCGT
>JAFRZS010000130.1 GCA_017442445.1 Clostridia bacterium | reverse complement strand
TTACAGATAAGATATTTCTTCTCGCCTGTTGCCTGCTTTGCGGCATTCCATTTGAACCATGTCGGGAAACCTGCACCGCCGCGTCCTGCAAGTCCTGATATTTTAATTTCTTCAATAACATCTTCAGGTGTCATTGTTTTAAGTACTTTTTCAATCGCCTGATATCCGTCATCTGCGATATAGTCTTCAATCTTTTCGGGGTTGATTACACCGCAATGACGCAAAGCTACTCTCGTCTGCTGAGTAAGAAAACTGTTGTCATCATCTGAAATTTCAAGATAATCTACTATTGATAAATCTTTCTTTTCAACCGCTTCAACAATTTTTTCTGCATCGGAGTCTTTTACTCTGACAAGTCTTTTGAGTTTTCCTTCGTCATCATAAATATCAACTATCGGCTCAACGAAGCACATACCGATACAGCCTGTAATCGTAAGCTCACAAGAAGGATTTGCATTTTCAATCAAGTCATATATTTTACCTGCACCTGCGGCAATACCGCAACTGCCCTGACCGACTACTATCTTCATTTGCTCTCCTCCCTTGCTTTAAGCTCTCTCAATATTTCTTTTGTCTTCTGCGGAGTTAAACTTCCGTAGGTTTCTTCGTTTATCATCATTACGGGAGAAAGACTGCAACAACCCAAACACGCAACATTTTTTAAAGAAAATAATCCGTCTTCGGTGGTTTCACCGTCGCCGATACCGAGTTCTTCAGTTATTGCCTGTTCAATTCTGTCAGAGCCGTTAACATGACAGGCTGTACCCTTACAAAGCATTATGAGATATTTACCGACCTTGTTAAATCTGAACTGTGTATAAAAAGTAGCAACTCCCAATACTTTTGCAGGTTTTATTCCTGTTTCGTTTGCAATATGTGTTATTACATCTGAAGGCAGATATCCGTAGATATCCTGTGCCTTCTGCAAAATAGTTATAAGACTTCCGTCTATTGATTTATATTTGTTCAATACCTCATCAAGCAAGGTAAGATCACTCTTATTTTCACAACAATTACAGCTCATATCTTTCTCCTTTATTCGATAAAAATTTACCACTTTATATTTTAGCACTTTAAATCAATAATTTCAATACTATAAAATTATTTAACAGCATAAAAAATCTCAATCTGCATAATATTTGCAGATTGAGATACACATTTATACAGTTGCGAGATTTTTTTCAAAGTATTCAGATTTAATACCCTTGGGAACAACAATTTTAACTGCATTTTCAATCAATTCAAATTCTGCATAAGTGTTATACTCACACTCACCGTCAACGTTTATTGCCGCAGGCTTTTTTGAACGGATTTTCATTTTCTTGCAGTTTCTGAACAAAGTTCTGTCCCACTCTAAATGCTTACCTTTTTTGTAGGGAGAAATCAAGGTTACAGCTTTAAGTCTTGTTACGTCTTTTTTAACTATAACACTGTCGGCAAGTCCGTCATTGGGTACTGCTTTCGGCGCACCCATAAAACCGCCTCCGTACCACTTTGAATTTGCAAAAAGTGCAAACAACACTTTATGCTTTTCATAAGGACCGTCATCTATTGAAATTTCAAACTCGTTTTTTATTTTTCCGATAAGGCAAAATACCGCAGAAAACACATAAGCCGCTTCCCCTGATACAAAGGGAATTTTTTTATATGCCGCCTGTTTTGCACAGACCTCGGCATCAAGTCCCATTGAGCATTGATTTATTGCATATCTGTCACCGCATTTAATGAGATCAAAATATACCGTATCGCCTTTTACCTGATTACCGATATCAAGCAACGGTTCTCTGTCCTGACCGAAAATACGCGCAAAGTCGTTTCCCGAACCTAAGGGAATAATCGCTATTTCCACATTTTTATAGCCGTAGGAACCGTTGACCACCTCATACAAAGTACCGTCACCGCCGCAGGCATAAAAACGTATCTGCTCATCAGTTGCCGCAGTTTTTCTGACATATTCCATAGCATCGCCCTGTGCTTTGGTTACGTAAATTTCGCTGTCAAGTGAGTTTTCTTTGCAGTATTTTTCAATCTTAGGTTTGATTATATCAAGACAACGACCTTTTCCTGCTGTGGGATTGATTATAAATATGTGCTTCATCTTTCTTCCCCTTATCTGATGGTATTTTTTCAGTAAACATTACATCAAAATTAAGTTTGAGATAAATTTGTTCGGAGTGCTGTTTTAAGTGAGGGTGCTGTGCCGATGTGCACCGCCCCGAGCGAAAAAATAGTACTCCGGGCAAATTTAGCCAAATTATTTGAAATACATAAACACCTGGCACTTAATCATACCATTGTAGAGCTTTCTGCGCTTGTCGGCTTTTCTTCCGAAATCCGTTTCAAATTCCTCTGACGGACTGATGATTGTGTAAGACCAGCCTCTTTGTTGCGGGAATTTCTGTCCCATTATTTTATAAAGCTTTCTTGCTTCTTCAATATCTAAAAGTCTTTCACCGTAAGGTGGATTACAGATTAAAGTTCCTCTGTCTGTTTTGGGTGCAAAATTTTTAAGATCGCAGATTTCAAAGTTGAGCTTGTCCTCTACACCTGCTCTTTTTGCATTTTCCTTTGCTATTTCAATGGCATTCAGATCTATATCCGAGCCGTATCCGAAAAAGTCTACATCTCTCTTTACCAATGACCTTGCGCGTTCTCTTTCTTCAGTCCAGACCTTCTGAGGTATTACCTGCCATCTTTCTGCAGAGAAATTCCTGTTAACACCCGGAGCTATGTTCATAGCCATCATAGCGCCCTCAACAAGTATTGTTCCTGAACCGCACATAGGATCGTAAAGCGTGTGATACGGTCTCAATCTTGAAAGATTGCAAAGTGATGCCGCAATAGTTTCCTTGATGGGAGCAAGATTTGATACAGGTCTGTAGCCTCTTTTATGAAGTCCCGGTCCTGATGTATCAAGTAAAAGCGATACCTTGTCCTTCATTATCGAAAACTGGACCTGATATATAGGC
>JAFRZS010000129.1 GCA_017442445.1 Clostridia bacterium | reverse complement strand
ATCTTTCTTGATTTCTTCAATTCTGTGCGTGTTCGGGAGACCTTTTATCTCAGGATCTGATGAGAAAAAAGATATATCATCACCGACTCTGAGTTGATCTGCTACAGTTTTTTCTATCAGAAGCATATCGCCTTTCATATACTCAGGCTCCATACTCGTTGATGATACCGTCATAAAACTGTAACCGAAAATTGACGGCAATCCCTGCCTTGAAGATGTGAGGATTAATACGAATGCCAGTATTCCTACGAGTAATAACACAATACTCACGGTATTTACGATTACACGAATTACTTTTCTGATTTCTGGCATCTTCTATCCTCTTTTTTAAAGCTCTTATGCTTCTGTTGTTGTTTCAGTCTCCGGAGTTTCGTTAGTTGTTGCATCATCATACATCATAATGATATTAACCTTACCGATATCCATTTTTGCGTTGCTTACCTTATTATGTTCGGCAATATCTTTGCCCTCAAGCATCAATGAATAATAGATTGTAACTTTTTTACCTTTTTCAATAACATATTCAGGTTCAGTATTTCCTTCATCGGTGTTATCACCTGAACCGTTATCGTCGCCATCGTCAGCGGTACCGAACGAACCAACCTTTATGATCGTAACATCTGTTGAGTCAGCGCCGATATATGAAGCATAATCATAATCATCAAGATTTGTCGGCGGTGCATCGTTTTTCTCATCACCTATATAAGATTTTACATAAGTAAATGCTCTTAAATCCTGGCCTTCTTCTCCGCCTTCAATCGTAATACCTTCAAGTGAAACAGTGTAGCCTAAAACATTCTTAGTTTCAGGAGCTGTTACTATAGCTCTGTAGCGATATTCTTTGCCGGGTATAAGCTTACCTGTTGTTGTGGTCTGTGAGTCAATATTAACCCAATTTTCGCCGTCAAAGAGTTCATAATCAACCTCAACTTTGTCGATTGAAGTTTTTATCTCTCCGACTGAGGCAGTATCAATCGTTACAAACCAGGCCAGAGTCGCCGCAAGAAGCAAGAGGGCCGAAGCAATTACCATTATTATGTTTTTAATAATTTTCTTGTTCATAGTTGGCCCTCCTGCCTAATGTTTATAAATTCTTATGCGTTAAAATTAACAACTGCATCAACTAAGCTGTCCCAAAGAGCTCTTACTCCCCAACCTGTATCTTTTACGATACTGATTGTTACTGTTGAGCTTTCAGCAACGCCGAGATTTACGAAATATCCGTATTCATCTTCCTTGACTTCACAATCAAGTGAAACTCCGTTTTCGTCTTTTGCTGTTACTGAGTACTTATAACCCTTCGGTAGCTTTGCACCTACATAGAAGCCGTTAACTGCCATTGAAACTGCGAAATCATCAACATTTAAGTTATTCTGAGTTGCTAATGTTGTCAGAATATTTGAAGTTGTTGTTTCAGCATTTTCTTTGCTGCTGTGACGGTTCTTGATAAGTGCCGCTAAGATTGAGTCAGTAGCAATTTCTCCTGTTGTATCATCGAATACAACTTTAAGAGAAACTATTCTTACGAGGCTGAATTCAGCATAACGCTTAACATTTGTACCGTTAATTGCTATATTCAATCCTGCAACATCGTCTTCTTCAACATCCTTGTTGAATTCGGGGTTTGCTGAAGCATTGATTGTTGTACCGTCGGTAATTACAAAGAAGCCCCAATCGTCTGCCTGTGTCATTGTAACAATTCCATCAGCATTATTGAATGTTACATCTTTGTAGTTCAATAATGAACCTGCATTTACACCGATTGTTACTTTAATCGGAGTTGTTGCAAACTTAAGTCCTTTTGCAAACTGAACTGATGTATTATCCAATGAAATCGGACTTGTGTAAAGACCGTCTGCATTGTACCAGTTTTCTCTTGTGATGCTTTGCATTGCTTTTGTTGTCATAGCAGAAACACCGTTTACTGTTCCGGCACCCTGAGAACCAACTGCAGTTCTTGTGAGTGACAACTGTTTGTCGTATGCTGCATCGTTGAGTGATGCACTGAGTACAGTACCGTCTTCAGTAGCTACTGTGTCAGATGACATACCTCCTACGAAAAGACCGATATTGGACTTTATTTCACCGATATCCTTGAGGTCTGATGCGTATGAAACAGAGTTCAAGGATGATGTGTTTGCAAGGTAACCAGCTATACCGCCTGCGTAAACAGTTTCATTACCGTTTACTGCGATATATGTGGTTGAAAGGCAATTTTCAACAGCGTTTGCTGTATCAACATAACCGACTACACCGCCGATATATGAATTTGTGCCTTCATATGTTGTCTTACCTGTTGTTACACAACCTGACAATGTAGCACCGTTTTCTGTTCTGCCGACGAGTCCGCCGACTGTGATGTAGTCACCCTCAGCAGTAATATCAGCATTTGCGTAACAATTTGTAATGCTTCCGAGTACTGTCTGTGCAAGTACACCGACCAGTTTGGGTGTTTCTGCAGTACCGCCGGTTACATCAACATCCGCATCATAGATACCGACATTATTAATTGAACCTGTTGATGTTACAGTTCCGATAAGTGACAACTGATTATCATTGATTACAAGTGATTCAATTGCGTATCCGCCGGTAAGGCTACCTGCAAATGTTGTAATCGGATATCTGAGTGTTGCATCCTTGTTCTCAGATTCAAATCTTGTTCCTATAAGATCACTCATGTCAATGTCAGCCGCTAACTTATAGCTGATTTCTGCATCAGGTCCGTAGTATGACAACGATGCCAACTGTTCAGCTGTTGTTATCTGATACGGATTTTCTGCTGAACCGATACCGTTTGTGAAGTTCTGGTTCTGAGTGCCTGTTGTGTAATCAAATGTCAATGTTGCCTTATATGTTGTTTCAGCGATTGCCATAGGTACGTCAACTGCTGCTACCAATGAACCTGTTCCAGCTACATTGCCGAGTTTCAAGTCAGATGAGCTGAGAACTGCGACAGAAGCATCTGATGTGTTGTTCCATACTACCGACAAGTCTGATGAGATTGTTGCCGTTGAATTTGTCGGCAAACTGTCAATATACTGACTGTACGGAGTATTGAGTGCCGCAGAGCTGAGGTTTGAGTATGCTTTGAGCATATTTACGATACCCAAACTGTAGTCATTATGCTCTGTGGGTGTTTCAAGATCCCCGTCACCGTCTGTATCAGTTTCATCATACATACTTACCAAATCAACTATTGCTTTAAGCTGAGGATAAGTATTTTCAGTGATGTAATAGTAGTTCTGTTCTGCTTCTGTAAATGTTGTAAGACCGAAAACATCTTCTGTCAATTTGCCGTGTTCATAAAGCTTTGCAGTTGAGTTACCCGCCATAGCCTTATCAACGATTGCACCGCTTACAGTACCTGTGTTATTTGCACAGAACATACATGTCTGCGAATCAGTCAATGCGTTATTTACAATCTTACCTGCGGCATAACAAGCTGAGATGTTACCTGCGTTTGTTCCGATGAAGCCTGCAAGAAGGTTTTTACCTGTTACATTTGCTCTTGTATAACAAGCTGTAATCTTGGCATTCTCTCTGTTGATACCTACAAATCCACCGACACTGCCTGCATCACCTGTGTGTTCAACACTACCCATACCGAATGAATTTTCGATTGTTCCGTTATTGACACCAACTACAGCGCCGAGGTTGCCTGTTGCTTTAACATCAGCATTCACAACAGAAAGTGAAATTGTACCTCCCTCGTTAAGACCGACAAGACCACCGGTTCTGGTATTACCTACTACATCTGCTTCGGAAATAACCTTTGTGATTGTACCTTTGTTTACAGCTGCCAAAGCACCTGTGTTTGTAGCTTCTTCGCCTGAAACCTTACCGAATACAGAGATACCTGTCAATGTACCGGAGTTTTCAGCGATGAAGCCTAAATCTTTTGAGTCTGTTGAAGTTATATCAAGATTATCCAATACGACATCGTATAACTCACTGTTTGAATCAAAGACAGTTGCAAAAGGTGTTGTGTCTTCGAAATTCTGGAGTTTGAAGCCGAAGCCGTTGATATCAAGACCCTGATATGTGAAGTTGTGTTCTACACCTTCAACAATCTTGTCAGGTACAATACCTTCTACTTCGTAATTCAATGCGCTGATTGTATGACCTTTATCTTTCATGTCAACATCAGCCATGAACTTGAAGTGAATCTGCGGATTTGCAGTTTCCTGGATAACCTCTTCTTCTGTATTGATCTGAGTTATCCACTTCTTATGAAGATTCTTCGATTCTGCACCGTACTTAGCAACACTCTGTTCAGGTGTAAGTCCGATTGACTGTAAATCTTCGGGAGTACCTATAAGATACGGATTGCTGATTGTACCCAACATATCAGCACAAAGGATTTCGTACTCTTTGTAAGCAAATTCTTTCTTATTAAGAACGCTAACACCTAAGAGCAAAACTTCTTCTGTGTTCTTTGTTCTGATGGGAACAACCTTGTTACCGTTTCTTAAATAGTTAGCACTTTCGCCAACTGTTTCCCAATCAAGTTCGTTATCATTGATTTCTGTCGGCAATGTAATTGCCATTGTGATACCCTTACCTTCACGGACTGAAGTATCACGTTCATCATAGATAACAGAGATAACTGAAAGCAAAGCGGGATATCTAATCTTATCTGCAACGTCAGCTGCCATAAATTCCTTCAAGTAAGGATATGCACTGTCATCGGCACCCCAGATTATTGTACTCAATGTTGAGCAGAATTTGAAGTTAGCCTTTGATGCATCAACATACTGGTCGAAGCAAAGTTCGTCAGTAGTCAAAGCCTTGACGTTATCTGAAATACCGCCGCCCTCAACGTTACCGCCGATGGGTGTTAAGCCTTCAAAGTTGTTCTTATATGAATCGTAGAATGAGTTAGCAAGTGTTTCGCCCTGTACGTAGTAGCCAAGTATACCACCAACGTAGCAGTTAGCTTTGTTTGAAGTTGCTGCACCGAACTCAATAAGACCTGATGTATATGAGTCCTGGAATTTGTGGTAAGAAACACCTACGATACCGCCTGCGGCAACAACTGAACCGTCTGCTACAGAAGCGCTTTCATCAAAGTTTACATGAACAGCTGAGCTTGTGTAGAAGTTTGTTATGTTGTTTTCATTGATACCTGCGAAACCGCCGACACCAAGATAGTTACCGTTTGTTGTGATATTTTCAATGCCGCTTACATCTACATTACCACTGGAGAATGAGATACAGATACATGCGTTTGTCTTAGTCGGGTCTGATGTATACGATATACCTGTAAAGCCGCCGACACCGTAACGCTTACCTGTGAGTGTGCCGTTATTGATTGATGTTACATCAACATTACCTGCTGAGAAACAAGCGCCGACACCTGTGAACGCAAGGCCTGAAAGCTCTTCTGTTGAAATAGCATTTGCAAGGTCAAGCATACCTGCGAAACCGCCGATACCCATTCTTGTAATATTTGAAACACCTACGATTGTGCCTTCAACATTACCTGTTGCTGATGAGTTCTTGATCAAACGAACCTTTGAGTCACCAATGAATCCGCCTACAACATCTGAACCCATAACCTTAATTGCGCTTGAGCAGTCTGTAATAGTTGTTTCTGCGCCTACTGCCTTACCTACAAGACCGCCGACGGTTGAGCCGCCCTTGATCATTGTATCGTAGATTGTGACTTCAACTTCTTTTTCTACACCGTCAACATTCTGCATCTGATTTTCAGTGTGTGTTACAGAAGCGCCGATTTCACAATTCTTGATTGTTACGAAATTATCAACAAATCCTGCAAGACCACCGACATTACTTGATGTTGTATTAATGTTGAGCTTTTCAAATGTAAGATCCTGAACGGTTGCGGGATTCATTCCGTCACCAATTCTCTTGATGAAACCTACACCCATATCGCCTGCTTCACCTGATGCAGTTGCTTTGATGTCCATACCTGTTATTGTATGGTCACAGCCGTACATGTTGGTGTTATAAAGAGTCGAAATAGTGTTATAAGGTACTTTGTTGCCTAATGCATCTACTGCTGTTAACTCGATATCAGCTGCTATGTAGATATTGTGTCCAGCATAGCCCGAGTTACCGCCTTCATAAACATCTGAGTTTTTCTTGGCTAATTCTCTTAACTGATATTCAGTATAAACATAATAGTCTTTAACCTTAGCTGCGCTACCCTGACCTGAACGGGGTACATTGAACGGAACTTTGATTTCTCTTTTTACCGTCATTGTCTTGCCGTCTGATGTAAAGGAAGCTTCTGCAAAGATTGAAGGAACTCTCTGATCATAGACTTCATAACCGTTTATATAAGTCTTTCCGTCTAAGAAATCATTATGACTGTTACTATTTTGTTTTGTATAAGTCTGAACAAGTCCAAATGAGTTCTTGTAGAGAGTTGTAGTTGTTTCAGTATCCTTAAAGAGAACATCTGTAGTTCTGTCAGTTCCGTTGCCGTAAAGATTCTTATCCATTGAAGAATCATAATTATCATTATTCTGTATGGTTTTGGTCCATGCTGTTGATGTAAATTTAACATTCTTTGCATTTGAACCAAGATTATTTGCTATTGACGGAGCTGAACCGAAACCTCTTGTAATGTCATTGTTATTCTTTGCTTCATATGCATCCGGAGTAAGATGTAATGATGACATCTTGGAGAATGAATCAGAATAGAAGTCCATCATTTTGAGGTACGGATACTTGCCGCTTTCAACATTCCACTTAACAGCAGAGAAACCTGCGGGTAAAGTATCTGTTGAAAGTTGTTCGGATGTTCTTGCTGCCGCGATTTCAATACCTGATCCGTCAGCTATAGCTCTTTCAGTATTAACGATTTCAGAAACACCTGATATTGTCTTTCCGAGAGTGGACATATCATAGTAGTTATTCTGTGTTGCCGAGGTGTATTCACTCAAAGCATCAATATAAGCTACTATGTAAATAGGCCAGACTTCCGGTTTTTGTGACTGAGCATTTTTCTTCTCTTGATTGAAATCAACGTTTACAAATGTACCGCCGATGATATTCGAAGAAATTGTCAATGTAGAATTTATTGAACGTCCGATAAGTATTGAAGCTCTGTATGCTTTGTCACCTCTGTTACCCATCGTTGTTGCAACACTACCGTTAAACATTGAATCATTTACAGTTACTGTTGAACCGTAAGAGGTTGTTCCGATAAATCCACCTGCGTAGAAGTTGTGAGCATATACATAGCTTGTTGAGAAGCAGTTATCAATTGTAAGGGTTTCGTTAACCTCACCTACAATACCGCCGACAACATTGTTTGCTCCGTGAACAGTACTTGTTGTGAAGCAAGAACTGATAGTTGAAGCTGAACCGAGTGCAGGAGCTGATGAACCAACCAAGCCTGCTACATTATTGTTACCGTTTATATTGCCGTATGCAACTGAACAGTTTTCAATAATCTCTGCTTCTGATGAACCTGCAAGACCGCCGACGTTATTATTTCCGGTTATACCGCCTGCGACATTCCAGTAACCGTCGTCAAACTGCTGTTCTTTACCTAATTCTCCGTCAGCCATAAGCTCAATGTGCAAGTTTCTGATTTCAGCATCTGCGCCAACATAACCGAAGAAACCTACATTATTTTCTTCCGGTCTGTTGATGTAAAGGTTTGTTACTTTATAACCCTTGCCGTCATAGAAGCCGTTGAACTTATATTCAGCAGTACCGATCGGTCTGTAACCGCCGTCAACCTTCTGGTATCTGCCGCCTTCAGCATATTCTGAATTATCAATAACGATATCATTGACCTGTTCAAAATATCTGCCTGTTGTAAAGTACATTCCTGCCATAAAGTTAAGGTCTTCTGTTGTCTTAACCTTATAGGGATTCTTCTGTGTACCTTCACCTTCAATGCTTCCGAAGGTTGCAGCTGAACGAATTGTAAGTCCGTATGAAAGTCCGATTTCAACATCTGTTGTACACTTGATATCGGAATTTACTGTTAACTTTCTGTTGTTGATGAAATCATCATCAAGTGTCATTGTAACCGTTGTGCCTACCGGTACATTCAAGGGTTCAAATGACTTGATGTTGATTGAGTACTTGCCTATCTTAGCTTCTGAATATTCATTCTTAACATAAAGTACTGTATCCTGAGCAACATTCTCAACAACCATTGTTTCTGTTGAGTTTGCAAAATCGGGAGTTAATGAATATTTTACTGAAGATGTATATGTACCATCCTGTTCAAGATAGAGTGCAACATCTGTACAGTTATCCTTAACAGCATTGTTAAGTGATGTATTGCTGATGAAAGCAAGACTCTGCGGATATGATGAGTAGTAAATACCCTTAATCGCTGCCTGAATTCCTTCAGTTACAGGATCAAATGCCTTCTCGGCACAACTACCCATTATCTTTGCTTCATAGTTATTTCTGTCAGATTCAATTTCTGCTGAAATAATCGAATTCTGAATAAGTGCATTCTTTGCTTCGGATTTTTTCCATGAAATTGAGTTTGCGTTAACTGAAGCTATGATACCTGCAGCATTGTAAGAACTCTTAATCTTACCGCCTGCAATACAGTTATCAATAAAGATTGTATTGAGATCTGTATTATATGTTTTGTTGGCAACAGTTGTTCTGCCAATATAACCGAGAATTGAAGCTGCATTACCGATTGATGATGTAAGACCAGTTGATGTAACAGATGCAAAAGATTCGCATCGTTCGATAATCAAACCGCCTGCAGCGAGGTCGATACCTAAAATACCTGCAGTTGAAGAAGGTCCGTTAACAACTGTATTTTCGTCAACATAACAATCAGAAATCCTGAGAGTGAGCAATTCACCTTCTGTCTTACCTACAAGACCGCCTGTACCTGAAGATGTTGACTGATACCATGTACCTGCACCTGTAACGCTTGAGTCTCTGTCATCAGATGAAATAACTTTACAGTTTTCAATAACACCTGTTGCAGAACCTGCAATCGCACCGACATTTGTAAGACCTGTTACCTGAATACCTTCAAATGTGATATTTGAAATTTCACCGCTAAGCGATGCAAAGAAACCAACATTATCTGTTCCGGATTCATTGATTGTAAGGTTGGTAATTGTTCTTTGAACCTCTTTGCCGCTATCTTTATCATATCCGACATAGTGACCTTCAAAAGGAACGGTAAATTTCTTACGTTCATTCGGTAAAAGGTCGGTATTCTGTTTGTCAGAGATGACAAAGTCTGACATATCAATATCGGCAACCTGACGATACCAAACTTCCCCTCCCTCATAGTTAAGGAAAAAGTTGAGAAGATCATCGGGTTTTTCAATTTCAAAAGGTTTCTCCTGAGTACCTTCACCGGATGTTTGATTCGTGTTGACTGTGAGAGCTATCTTTAAGCCATTTGTATAAGTAAATACAAGGTCAACCGAACCTTTGAGAGTTCCGTTCGCAATAACTGTCATTGTATTTGCACCAAAATCTCTCGAAACGGATACATATCCGTCATAAGCCGGTGCAACTGAAGCAAGTTCAAAAACTGTGTTCTTTGAATCAGCTGTTGCTGTAAATCCTAAGACACCGCCTTCTGAAATTGTGAGTGCCGACTGTGTAGGCTGAATCTTGATAACTGAATTTGTATTATCAATTACAAATTCCTGTCCATCGGATAATGTTACGGAATTGAGAATCTCTCCGCCGTTTACATATACAACATTGTTAAGGTTATATATCTTTGCATCAATTCCGTTAGTAAAGCTATTGATCGGTGATACACCAAACTTCGGAATGCTTTCACCGTTCTTATCTATATTACTCGTTGACTGCGGATAGCTTGAGTAATAAATATTGTTGAATGCATAAGTAGTATAAGTTTCATCAGCCTTGAAGGGGGTTCCGTCACCCATTACAAGATCACCGACTACTCTACCTCTTTTGGCATTCGCATCATTCTGAGGTACATTAAGAGTTGCAGTGATTACACAATTACTTGCAAAGGCTTTGTTTGCAAGATTTGATGTTGTGTAATTGATTGAACCGATAAGACCGCCAACTCTTACCTTACCTTCAACGATACCTGATGCAAGTGAATCAGAAAGTGAAATGTAAGAAAAGTCTGTGCCGATATAACCAATCAAACTTGCAGCATTGTATAAATGCTGATTTGCTGAAACATAAGCACGTGTTGCTTTTACATTTGCATTTGTTTTGATATTCTGAATAGTCGCACTTATCTGTCTTGTCTGTGTTGAACCCTCAACTACTGAGTTAATAGAACCTATACCACCTGCAGCTACTGAATATCCTTCAACAGTAACATCAGGAATCCTTGCACCGACAGTGCCTACTATACAATCCTTAATAGTGTATGTTGCATTCTCATTACCCATCATAGCAAGAATACCGCCTGCAGGTGTGAGAACTGTTGTCAGAGGTTCTGTATTTGTTGCGATAATCTTTGTTCCGTTTGTAACCTTAGCACCTGTAATTGTAAGTTTGATATTCTGCGCTTTATAAGATGTTGTACCTACAACACCGCCGGCACCCATACCTGAAATTACAGAGTTAGTTACTGTCGGATTTTCAACAATACCATGCATGTCAGCGGCAATACCGCCTGCAAAGTATTCTGTTGAACCGTTAACTGTTGTATTTGTAATATTCATCTGGTTAACTGTACAATTCCTGATTTCTACATCATAGACAGAATCGCCAACTTTACCGAGAATACCACCAACATTCTTAACTGCTGAAATGTTACCGAACTCGGAAGCGAAGTTACATGTCAAGGTACATCCGTCAACGATTACCTTATAACCGTTTGACATACTCTTTGCCGTACCGATAAGCCCGCCGACACCGTCCTGACCTGTTATCTGAGGCTGACGGATTGTAACATTAGTAATAGTTGTGTTCTTTGAATCTGAAGATGTCGCATAACCTGCAAGTGCACCGACAGAGTTCATTCCCTCTATCTTCGGGGAATCAATTATAAAGTTAGAAAGTTCTGCACCTTCCAACGCTGAGAATAATCCGAGTTTATCTTTATCAAACGATCTTACATTCAATCCATAAATTGTAAAGACATTACCTTCAGTACTTGTAAGACCTCCTGAGAACGGAACGTCTGGATCCTGTTCTGCAGCGCTCATGCCGAGCGGTAACCAATAAGGCTCATCAAGGATTGACATATCAATATCATTTGCTAAAGCAAAATATGATGAGAGATATGATCTTGCTGTGTAAAGGTCATCAGCTGTATAGATGAGATACGGATTTTCCTT
>JAFRZS010000128.1 GCA_017442445.1 Clostridia bacterium | reverse complement strand
TGTTAAATTCCAACCGTTGCCGTCTTTTTTGAAATCAATTCTTGAATATGATCCTTTATCAGTTACAGTGCTTGTTAAAGAAGTTGTTTTGCCGTCTGCAAAGTAACCTGCGAAGGTATATCCTGTCCTTGTCGGAACGGTGATATTCGGTAAAGCACTGCCATAAGTTGCTGTTATGGAACCTGTGCCACCGCTACCGCCGTTTGCATTAAGTTTTACTGTGTAGTTGTTTGCCGTCCATAGTGCATAAAGGTCTGAATCAAGATTCGGATATGTTGAGGGTATGGAGGATAAGGTATATGTACCGTTATTCAATATATACCAACCGTTAAATGTGTATCCTGTAAAAGACGGATTTGCAACAGCTTCTACTGCCTCTGCATACTTACCTGTCAAGGTATTGACGGTATCAGTTCCGTCAGGATAGTTGTAATGAAGTTTGATATTTATAATTTCAAGCTTATCAAGCTCTTTATAATAGAATATCCTTCCGTTACATTCGTCACAACCCGCCTGAGCTAAACCTGCTGAACTGCCTGTCGGTGAAGTTACCGTTACCCAATCCATATAATGAATTGTTGCATTATTTATATAAGACGTGTTTGTTGCATCAATTGTAAGGGCATTGAATGTGTCTTCCGTTCCTATGAAGTGTATCATCTCAAGAGTATTACATTCCGCAAAAGCCCTGTAATCAATCGATGTAAGCGTATCAGGCATTGCAACCCAAGCCAAAGCTGTACAGCCGTGGAAGGTATACATACCTATACTTTCTGTTCCGTAAGGTGTTATAACATCAGCAAGTGCAGAGCAGTCATTGAATACACCGTCACCAAAAAATTCTACTACAGATCTGCCGAAGTCAATTGCAGTAAGTCCCGTACAACCGTTAAAGGCGTATGCATCAACAGTTGTAATCGCATCACCTGTTTCAAGTGTAGTTATTGACATACAATCGCTGAAAGCATGATCACCAACAGTTGTCAGCACATCAGGAAGAGTAATACCTGTAATCAAATTGCAGTTTTCAAATGCACTGTTTCCTATCGTTTCAACCTTTGAGTTCATGGTTACTGCAGTAAGGTTGTCGCAATCATAGAATGCATAATCTGAAATGAATTTGACATTAGTTCCGATTGTTAAGGTCAGGATATTATCTGCATTTGAAAATGCGTACTCACCTACTGTTACAACTGTATTCGGAATTGAATATGCAGTTTCAATTTTGCCCTCGGGGTATTTTACTAAGGTTGTTCTTGTTTCATCAAACAGTACACCGTTTGATGATGAGTATGCATTATTTCCTGCATCAACAAAAATATTCTTAAGATTGGGACAGTTATTGAATGTATCTGCTGAAATGCTCGTAACACCTGTTCCGATATCTGCTCTTGCAAGCTCACCGCAATCGCCAAATGCTCCTCTGCCTATTGTTTTCACGCTGTTACCAACAACCGCAGTAATTATTGAATCGCAACCGTAGAAAGCATAATCACCTATGCTCGTAACAGCAGACGGAATTTCCAATGCTGTTACAAGTGTTCTGTTCAGATAAAGATTTTCTGCGTAATAAAGCGGATTGGTGTAATAATCCTCAAATTCTATTGAACACCATGCTGCTAAATCCTCAATGTAGAGATTGTTAAGGGAATCGCATCTGTAAAACGCCTGTAATCCGATTTCTTTAACACTTGCCGGAATTGATATACTTACAATCTCTCCGCAGTTATAAAATGCGTGTTCACCGATTGATGTTATAGAATCGGATATTCTTACACTTGTAATCGTATCGTTGCCCGAAAATGCTCTGTCTGCAATAGCAATAACCTTATTGCCTCCCAATGTTTCGGGGATAGTGATTTCGCCTTTTAATATCGGTTTAACACCCGTTATGGTTGCCTGATTATTTGATACCGTATAGTAGAAATATTCTTCATATACGACATCGTATTCGGAAATGTGAACAGGGAAGCCGTTGTTTATCTTTTTGTGGTCTTCAGCAAAAGCCTGTACATTAAGTTTCTTTGCGTATGTTCTTAAAGTATCTGACGGTACTATTGCACATTCTGCTGAAACATTTCCGCTGTAGCTTGAGGCGTTGTAGCCGGCAAGGATTGAATCAGCAGCTCCACCGATATCTCCTGCACCGTAGCAATTTGTAATATGTACCGCACCGCCTGAACGGCCTACTATTGCACCTGCGTTGTCTTTAGAGCTTGAGGTAGTAACAACTGCTGTACTGTAACAGTTTTCGACAACATCAGCAGCAAGATATGCACAACCGATAATACCACCCGCTGATGAATCATTATGTACTCTTGTTGTCTTTACTGTTGTACCCTGAACATAAGAGTTGGTTGTGGTACAAGCAGTAGTAATTGTTGCACCTATAAGTCCGCCTACGGATAAAAGACCGCTTGAGGAAACTGTTCCGCCTCGTACATAACAACGGTCTGTAACGGTAGACATTGCACGGCCTATAAGACCGCCGATAGAGAATGAAGCTCCTCCACCCGTCATCGTAGAATTGATATACGGATTTATAACGCCTGTATTTTTAATTGTTGCGCCTTTGGTACAACCGAACAAACCGCTGTAACACTTGTTGTCGTCTATGTAAATATTGGAAACCTTTTTGTTGTTTCCGTCAAAGATACCTCCGAAATACATTCCAAAAGATGAATTGCCACAGTAATCTCTGCCGCCTATCGGAATCCAATCATAACTTGCAAGGTCGATATTATCCATAAGTTTTACGGTTGAACCGGATAATGTAAAACCAAAGCTTACCTGCTCGGAAACCCATGCAAGTTCTTTTGCGTTGTAGATATAATATGTGTTACCGTCTGATTTCGGTTTTGAGGTTTCGGGACCTACCCACTCAACCTCCCAGAGCAATCTCGGGAAATCGTCATTCACATCGTTGTCAATCATATTATCGCTGACAAACGCATTGTCATTATTGAGATTTGTTTTTGTAAGGTCCTTTAATTCTTCTTCCGTTACAATTTTTGATGATATGGGATACTGCGGGGTAACAGAGCCGCCAAAAAGCTTCCCTGTTGCATAAACGCAATAAGTTGAAGTTGTGTTTACTGTAGTTGTACCGCAGATTGAACCGACAAAATTGTAGCCTGATGTTACGGTTGCGGTACTGTAACAGAAATTAAAGTTTGTTTTTGCTGTTACAACACCAATCAAGCCTCCTGCATAAGCTGAATTCGTCGTTCCTGTTGATGTAACGGTTGTACCCTGAACATAGCAGTTATTTATGAACGATTCAGAGGAAGATATATTTCCGATAATACCGCCTGTCCTGTAAGCAGATGATATACTACCCTCTCGAACAAAACAGTTTTCAACGGTTACACCCATACCGTAACCCAACAAAATCCCTGTTCCGTGACTTGTATAACCGGCAGGGCTTGTTGTATATGTGTTTGAAACAGTCGGCTCTATAATACCGACATTTTTAAATATACCGCCTGTAGATATACCAAAAAGACCGATAGCGCTTGTTGTTGCATCGGTTTTCAAGCCTGAAATTGTATGGCTGTTTCCGTCAAAGATTCCGACAAACTGTTTTGTTGTACCGCCGCCTCCGATGGGAGTCCAGATATAACGGCTCAAATCAATATCATTCATCAATTTTACCGTATATCCTGAAAGATTGTTGCCACCGTTTACTAACTTTGCAATATGTGCAAGTTCTTCGGGTTTATATATTGAATATGTCGTTCCCGATAAAGTCGGTGCAACTGTCTTGCTTGCCCAACCGATTTCCCAACTGAAGCGGGGATATCCGTCATTGAGAAGTATGCCTGTATCTGTTACATAACCGTTGCCGCCGTTGATGTTGGTAGACGAGAGTACTTTTAAGGTTTCTCCTGTGACTACCTTTGTATTGCTGTCTGCATTAGGTGCAGAGCCGTTGTTGTTACCGTAAAGTGTTGACAGACCGTAACACGATGTGAAGGTTATGTTTGTCTGGTTGGTTGCACCTATCAAAGAGCCTTTCTGTGCCTCGGAACCTGAAGTACAGTTTGCAGTACTGTAACAGTAGGAAAGCTTTGAATTTGGCGCTGTTATTACACCGACAATACCACCGGCAAATGCGAGATTGCTTTTGTAAGTTGCAGTAACAGTTGTTCCCTGAACATAACAATTTGTAAAAGTACAAGCTGAGCCTGAAGCATTACCTACCATTCCGCCGACTCTGTAAAGACTTTTTACATAACCGCCACGGACAAAACACCCTGAAAATGTTGTCATGTTTGCATAACCGACAAATGCACCGACTCCCCAAGTCTGATGCTCATTTGAACTGACATTAACTTTTGATGTTGCCGTTGATGTAATTTTCGGTGAAACAATACCGACATTTTTAATTGTCGCTATGTTTGTGATACCAAAAAGTCCGATGCCGTACGAATCTGAATTAATTGTGAGATTTGCAATCGTATGATTATTGCCGTCAAAAGTACCCTGAAAGCTACACTTTGACTCTCCAACACCTATCGGTATCCATTCATAAGCACCCAAATCAAGATCGTTCATCAGCTTTACTGTATAGCCTGAAAGGGTATTCTTTTCGTTTACAAGCTGAGCAATATATGCAAGTTCAGATTCAGTTGTTATTGAATATACTTTATTGGAATCTGCAGTTACTGTTACCGCTTTATCTGCCCATGTAGATGCTTCCCATAACAATACAGGATAACCTTCATTTTTATTCTCTGTGTCCTCTTTGAATGCGTTTGATGTATTGAGCGTTGTTCTGTCAAGGTTTTTGAGTTTAGTTGCAGTAACAATTTCAGAATTAGTGCAAACGGGAGCTCTCTCCACATTATTATATATACCGCTCATAGTTTCTGTTGCATATACATCATTGAAATTTACAACTGTTGATACAGCTATGCCACCGATTACAGAACCCACTGACTGTTTTCTGCCTGATGAGCATTTCGCCGTACTGTAGCAATTATTAAAAACTGTATCTATGGATATAAGCGATGTCAGACCGCCAACGATTGAATTAACCGTTGAGCCTGTTGATGTGACCGTTGTGCCCTGAACATAACAATTTGAAAAACTTGAACCAATCTGCCAAGCTTCTTCACTCATAATATTTGATACAAGTGCCGCCGCTCTGTAATAGGCTGTTACACTGCCGCCTCTTACAAAGCAGTTTTCAACAGTTATACCTATTCCCGAACCTGATAAAGCACCTGCTCCGTAAGCACGGGTAGTTGCATCCTCTGAATAAGTTGTATATACATCAGGTGAAATAATACCTACATTTTTAAATGTGGCTTGTATCGAAAATCCGAAAAGTCCTACACCAAATGTTGAAGAATGAATCTTTAATTCTGAAATAACATGACCGTTTCCGTCAAATGTTCCACGGAAAGTTGTTGTTGAACCGTTACCACCGATCGGTGACCAGATATAGCGACTCAAATCAAGGTCATTCATCAACTTAACGGTATAGCCTGAAAGTTTATTGCCTGAATTTACAAGCTGTGCTATATACGCAAGCTCTGAGGGCGTTGTAATCGAATATACCTTATTACTGTCTGCTGTTACTGCTTTTGCTGTATCAATCCAGCCGATTTCCCAACTGAAACGAGGATATCCGTCATTGAGAAGTGTTCCCGTATCAGCTGTATATCCGTTACCGCCGTTGATGTTGGTAGATGAAAGAATCTTTAATGTTTCAGAAGTTACTACCTTAGAATTTGAATCTTTGACCGGTGTTTTTAATGTTCCGTAAAGGTTTGTAGTGCCGTAACAAGACACAATGCTTGTGTCAGTATCATTTGTTGCACCAAACAAGCTGCCGCATTGTGAGGGATATCCGCCATTTACGGTTGCTGTACTGTAGCAATAGCTTAAAGTTGTACCGCCTACTGTATCCGCATTTGCAGTAACTACGCCGATAAGTCCGCCGGCAAAAGAATTTCCTCCGTCAACCGATGACTGAACAACCGTACCTTGTACGTAGCAATTTGTAAACGAAGACACACCTTCTGAAACATTACCTATAAGTCCGCCTACTCTGTAAAGACTTCTGACATAACCGTCACGCACAAAGCAATTACTGAAGGTTGTCTGCCTTGCAAAACCAACTAACGCACCTACACCCCATGTTTCATTTTCATTTGAACTAACATTAACCTTTGATGTTACGGTTGATGTAACTTTGGGCGAGATAATACCTACATTTTTAATTGTCGTGTTATATGAAAGTCCGATAAGACCTACGCCGTATGTATCTGAATTTATTGTTAAGTTGGCAATTGTATGATTATTTCCGTCAAATACGCCTCTGAAATTCACTTCGGTTTCACCCTCACCGATAGGTGTCCATTCGCGTCCGCCTAAATCGAGATCGTTCATCAGTCTGACAGTATAACCCGAAAGATTATTTCCTTCGTTTACAATCTTTGCAATATATGCAAGCTGTGCTTCAGATGTAATCGAATACACATTACTGCTGTCTGCTGTTACAGCATTGGCATAATCAATCCAATTTCCGTCTGTCGCTTCTTTAACCGCAAAGTCTTCATCTCTTTCCGATTCAATCAGCTCTGTTTCAGGTATAATTCCCTGTGTTTTATCAATATCGGTCGAAAAAAAATCCGTAAAGGATATTCCTGTTATAAACATTATAATTGACAGAATAAGTGATATTATTTTCTGAAACATAAACACTCCTCCGTTTAATCTTAATAAAATATTTTAACATATAATATTGTAAATGTAAAGTTTTCTTGCAAAACACAAATGTATATGTTATACTCCGTATGTAGTTTAATTAAAAACGGAAAGGTTCTGAAAACTGATATGAAAATATTCAAAAGAATATTCTGTGCGTTATTATCATGCATCACGGTTTTTTCTCTTGCCGCCTGCGGTAAGCAGTCATCGGTTTCGCTTGAGTCTGCGGAAGCTTCGGCTAATCCTTCTCCTAATCAGGCTTCGCCCACGGAGTTGAAAATTGTATCTGATAACGCAAGTTCTTATACGATTATTTATTCTGCAATCGCGGAAAATTGGGAGAAAAATGCAGCAACAAGGTTCCAATCCGTAGTAAAAGCACTTACCGGTGTAACTATACCCGTAAAAGCTGATACTCAGACACGTGTCGGTAAAGAAATAATTATAGGCACAACTACAAACAGGTCTAACGAATACAAATATGCAGAATATGATGATTTTAAAAACGGTTATGCTTGTTTTGTTTCGTACGAAAGGCTTGTTCTTCTTGCAGGTTCTGAAGCAGGAATGTATGTTGCTTTGCGTGAATTTTTTGATGATACTTTTGATGTTGATATTGACAACGCATTAAGTAAGCTCAGTAATACAGACTTTTATGTAAGCTCTAAATATAAGAGCAGCTCCATTGTAAATTCAACTCTGTTTCCATATACCGAAGATGACCTTTCCGAATACAAAATCGTTTATTCCGCTTCCGATGAATATCAGAAACGAGCAGCATACATACTTCAGGAAAATATCGCAAAGAGCTTTGGTTATACACTTCCTCTTACAACAACCTCTGACTCAAAAAGCTTTACCTTTGCATCGAACACTTCAGTATCAAACGGTAAATTCAAGGTAAGCGTTTCCGGTACAAAAATCACAATAGGTGCAAACGACTATTATGGTCTTTTCGGTGGTGCTAACCACTTCGGTGTAACAAGCAGCTATTTCCCGATAAGAAACGGTTACAGCTATACGGGTGATTTCAGGAATTATATTGCCGCTTCTTCACTTGAGGAATCAACAAAATACGCTTACAACAGGCAAGGCAATCTCCGTCTTATGTACTATAATGTTCTTTGGGATAATTCAACAACCAACCCCTCCACAGAAAGAAGCATCTTACAAGCGGAAATTATTAAACAGTATAAGCCCGATGTGCTTTCTTGCCAGGAATTTGATAAAAATAAACGAGATAGCACAAAAGACCATAACGGAACAAATGACCCCAATTACAGTCTTGTCAAATTGCTTCAGAAACACGGTTACGAAGAAACTATAGATCCTCGTGTTAAAAACGCTGATACGACGGAAAACGGTGGTTACGGCACAACCGGTGGTACAAAAGTTACCGTTAACGGTTCAACCTATTACACATTCTATAACTGTGTACCCTTGTTCTACAACACAAAAACAACAAGGTATATCGACGGTGCTTTCTACTGGTATAAAAATCAGATAGACGCTGAAAACGAAGGCAATTGCGGAATCAGCGACTGTGCTTCCAAATCAGCTAACTGGGGCTTGTTTGAAAAAATTGAAACAGGTGACAGATATATTGTAATCAATACACATATGTGCACCCGCAGTGACGGTGTCAAAGGTAAACAGGCAGAAGAACTTATTGCTTTGATTAAAACCATCACTGAAAAATATCCGAATGTACCGATATTCCTCGGCGGTGACCTTAATGGCGGCTACTCCGCTCAGAACTGTACAAAATTCACAGCGGCAGGCTACAAGGAATTTGAAAAAGGCAAATTTGCAACTGTTTTCAATGCTCAGGTACGCACAGACCACGGATATCCACAATATAACACAACAAAAGGAATGATGACAAAAGGTCCTAATGACACCTTGCAGAAAACAACATCAACAGGCTCTGTTGACCACATTTTTGCCGTCACTCCCTCGTTGGTATCAAACTTCGGAGTTTACGGTGTTGCTGTTGATGATGTAACTCTCTCCGCCTCAGACCATCTTCCGATGTTTATTGATGTTACAATTTAAAATTAAAAAACATTTATATCAAAAGCGACCTCGCAGAAGAATTTCTGCGAGGTCGCAATTTTATTTTGTTAAATTTCATTAGTTAATGTAAAAATATCAGCGTTATGATTTTTCACTTTTTCTATAAAATCCTCAACATCACATACAGGTTCAGCACAACAGACACCTGCAAGTTTTGTGCGTTTGGACGCGGTATGATTATCCGAGCCTGCAAATTTCAAAAGTGAGTATTGCTCTGCATAATGTTTTGCCATATTATTTTCTTCATCGCTTCGACTTGCATTTATAATTTCAACGCCGTGGATATTTCTCGGAAAAAGACGAATATGGTCAATATAAGAAGCCTCTCTGAACGGATGTGCCTGAATTATAAGAGCTCCGCTTTCCGCCATAAAAGAAAGTTTGTCACGAATTTTCATTTCCTCAATCTCAGGATGATCAAAAAACCATTCTTTATCTAATCCGTACACCAAAAAATCAGTGCCGTTATAAGTAATTTCTGCACCGAAGAAAACTTTTATACCAATAGTTTTCCCAAACTCCAGACCGTTTTCATAATCTGCAAAATGAGAATTCATCATTTCTTCGTAAGACTTACCCTTTTTGTCCTCTCCCTCATAAAAATGATTCGTAATAAAAACTCCGTCATATCCCAAACTTTTATAAAACGCCAGACTTTCCTCAACTGTTGCGTGGGCACATCGACTTGCAGGAGATGTATGTAAATGTGTTTCATACTTGAACATTTTATCACCCCGATACATTATATCATAGTTTCTGTGAAAACAAAACAGCTTTCAGCAATATGTTTTAAAATAATATTGTATTAGACTTACTCATGTGATACAATAATCACAAACAAAATTTGAACGGAGGATAATTGAATGCATAAAAAATTTGCTCTTACTCCGCCTATGGGGTGGAATAGTTGGGACTGCTACGGCGCCGCAGTAAATGAAGAACAGCTTCTTGCCAATGCAGATTATATGGCAAAGCACTTAAAAGACTACGGCTGGGAATATATCGTTTGCGATATTCAGTGGTCAGAACCTACCGCTAACAGTTTTTATTACCATTATTTCGCACCGCTTTGCATGGATGAATACTCCCGTCTTATTCCGTCGGTTGAGCGCTTCCCTTCTTCTGCAAACGGGAAAGGCTTCAAGCCTATTGCCGACTATATACATTCACTCGGTCTCAAATTCGGTATTCATATTATGAGAGGTATTCCAAGACAAGCGGCACACCGACACACAAAAATCAAATGTGACGGCATTACCGCAAACCAAGTAGCAAATCCTTCTTCAATTTGTCCGTGGAATCCCGATATGTACGGTCTTGCTACCGACAAAAAAGGTGCGCAGGAATATTACGATTCAATTTTTGAGCTTTATGCCTCATGGGGTGTTGATTACATCAAATGTGATGATATCGCCAACACAGAGCAATACCCACACAACCCTTACTCCGCAAGACAAGAAATTGAAATGATAAGAAAGGCGATTGACAAATGTGGCAGAGATATGGTTTTAAGCCTCTCTCCCGGACCTGCTCCGATCAGTGAACATGAACACCTTGCCTCTCACGCAAATATGTGGAGAATAACCAGCGATTTCTGGGACAATTGGAACAGACTCCACGATATGTTCGACCGTTGTTACGCCTGGCAGGAATATGTTCAGCCGGGAGCCTGGCCTGATTGCGATATGCTTCCGCTCGGCAGAATTCAGATAACCGAAGAGCTTCCCGAACATAGAAACCGTTACACCCGTTTCACACATGATGAGCAGATTACAATGATGACCCTTTGGGGTATTTTCCGTTCACCGCTTATGATGGGCGGCG
>JAFRZS010000127.1 GCA_017442445.1 Clostridia bacterium | reverse complement strand
CCTTAAATTAATATCTTACCACTTTACAAGTAATTCCCTGCTCCTTTGCGCAGTTGATCATGCTTTTGCTTCCTCTGGACTTTCCATCCCAGAAAACAACAACTGCATCTGCAACACCTGTGATAACTGCTTCGGTTTCTTCAACCTCTACCTCATAATTTTTACCGTTAAGATTAACAATATATTTCATGGTTATTTTTCCTCCATCAATTTAATAGATTTAAAGCTCAATCTGTTAAGCGGAATTCCTGACTCCTTGCTTACGATTGCCATAATAACTGCGGCAGTTTTTTCGTCAACATCTGTTGTGACAAGAGAACCTGCAGATGTGTTTTCAGGAAGAGGTGTACCTGCTTTTTCTGTCTTAACGGGTGCTTCTTCCTTCTTTTCGCTTTTCTTATTAGCGACAGACATGATTTTTGAGAAAATAAGTATTGCAACTGCTATAATTGCAAGCATTACAAGAACGACAACAAAGCCTGTCAATGCTGTGGGAAGCTGTGCTTTGACAGTTTCGAGCGCTGTGGGAATATTCTTGAAGCGGTCAAGAAATTCTCCGCCGATGGCTTTTATGTCATGTAAAAACTGTTCAAAAAAGTTCATCTTATATTTTCCTTTCATATTTTATGTCGATATGCTTTATCTCATCGCGCAAGCGATATATCGAGTGCGACAGCACATATCGAGTTCTTTGAACATATCGAAAATCTCGTCAGAGATTTATATCGATGCACAAGCATCGCTTGTGCTTAATCAACACGCTTGATTGTGTAAGTGAAGGTATTCTTCTTTCTCTCTTCTCTCTTTTCAAAGAAAGCCTCTGCCTGAGTCGGGAAAGCGATGTATGAAAGTACATCTTCATCACATGTTGCTCTGTCACCGAGCTCCTTCTTAGCTTCTTCAAATCTCGGAGCAAGTGTATCTGCAAAACGGCATTCAATCGGTTTTTCATCACCGAGAACCTTCTTTTCAAGCTCTTTGCTGACTTCACCGGGAGCCTTACCGTATTCGCCTCTTACATAGCTCTTGATTTCGCTTGAGATGTTCTTATATCTTTCTCCTGCGAGTACATTTGATGTTGCCTGAACACCAACCATCTGACTCATGGGAGTAACAAGCGGGGGATAGCCGAGGTCAGCTCTTACTCTGGGAGTTTCTTCCAGAACCTCCTGAAGCTTGTCCAGCTTTTTCTGAGCTGTAAGCTGAGCTACAAGATTTGAAAGCATTCCGCCGGGAATCTGATATGCCAAAGCATCTGTTTCTGTTGACATAACGATGGGATTTAAAAGTCCGCTTTCAAGTGTCTTTGCCTTTATGGGCTTGAAGAAATCGTTAATCTTCTTGAGTACATCCATATCAACATCAACATCATAACCCAACTGCTTCATTGTATAAACAAGAGTCTCTGTTGAAGGCTGTGATGTACCGCCTGAGAAACTTGAAATAGCTGTATCAATAACATCTGCACCCGCTTCAACAGCCTTTAAAAGTGTCATAGCACCAAGACCTGTTGTGCTGTGAGTATGAACTACTATCGGAACCTTTACATTTTCTTTGAGTGCTTTTACAAGGTCATAACTCTCCTTTGGACCCATGATACCTGCCATGTCCTTTATAGCGATGGACTGAACACCCATCTTTTCCATATTACAAGCAAGTTTAACATAGTTTTCAAGAGTGTGAATGGGACTCTTTGTAAAGCAGATTGTGCCTGATGCGATTGCGCCGTTTTTGAGAGTTTCGTCAACTGCGACCTCAATGTTTCTGATATCATTGAGAGCATCAAAAATTCTGATGATATCAATGCCGTTTTCAACACTCTTTTTGATGAACATACGGACAACATCATCGGGATAGTGTTTATAACCTAAAAGATTCTGTCCTCTTAACAGCATCTGAAGCTTTGTGTCAGGACAAGCCTTTTTTATTTTTCTTAATCTTTCCCACGGATCTTCGCTTAAGTAACGAAGGCAGGAGTCAAATGTTGCGCCGCCCCAGCATTCTAATGAATAATATCCTGCCTTATTAAGCTCGGGAAGAATCGGCTCAAATGCTTCAAAAGGCATTCTTGTTGCAATCAATGACTGATTTGCATCTCTTAAAATTGTTTCCGTAAACTGAACTTTCAAATCTATTTCCTCCTTGCAGTACAAATTTACCTGTATAGTATTATAACTGAGAAAAATGCAAATTGCAAGGGAAATATAAAATTGATACAAACTGCAAAATATACTTGAATTAGACAGCATTTTTTGGTAGAATTAATATATATAATCTCTTGAGAGGAAGCTTGTTTATGTCCCGAAGAATTTTTGATTATCTTAACGGCAGAAAAATCCTTATTCTCGGCTTCGGCAGAGAGGGAAAATCATCATATAATTTTCTGAGAAAATATGATAAGGATATGCCTTTATCAATTGCAGATAAAATGCCTGTTGAGATTGACGATAAAAATGTAACACTTTTTACAGGTGAAAATTATCTTGACGCAATAAATGAGCATGATGTTGTTTTGAAAAGTCCCGGAATTTCTTTAAGAGATTTCAAGAAAAATGACTCGGTTGAAATCACCTGCCAGACGGACTTGTTTTTAAAATATGCACCGCTTAAAAAAATCGGTGTAACGGGCACCAAGGGTAAGACCACTACAACCACTCTGATTTTTAAAATTCTTGAAGCGGCAGGAATGAAAGCTTGTCTTATCGGCAATATGGGTGTTCCCGTATTTGACAGCTTTGAGGGTGAAAGCTATGATATTGCGGCGATTGAAATGTCATCTCATCAGCTTGAATATACAAGAAATTCTCCCGATATTTCGGTAATCACAAATGTCTATCCCGAGCATCTTGACCACTATAACGGATTTTCGGGTTATGTCAACGCAAAGCTCAATATATTAAGATATCAGACAGAAAACGGTTTCATAGTTTATAATAAAGACCAGGGACTTGACGAATATATTGATCTGTCAGAAATCAAGGGTGAGAAAAAAGCTGTTTCCGCCCATACCGATGATGAGTTTTTAAAAGAACTCGGAAGCTCCAACAAGCACCTTAAGGGTATCCATAATCAGCAGGATATTTTCTTTGCATCTGCGGTGGCAAAGCATCTCGGAATTGAGAACGAAGCAATAAAAAAAGGTATCGCAGATTTTCAGGGTATAGAACACAGAATGGAATCTGTCGGAGTTTTCAAGGGTATAGAATTTTTTAACGACTGTATCGCAACAATTCCTCACGCAACACTCTGCGCTGTTGAAGCTCTAGGAAATGTCGGTACTCTCATAGTCGGCGGAATGGACAGGGGAATTGACTATACCATGCTTGAAGACGGACTTATGAAATTACAGCTTGATAATATAATAGGACTTCCCGATACAGGTCACACTCTGGCTGACAAGCTTGTTTCAATGGGTTCAAAATCAAATATCCTTAAGGCAAAGGATATGGATGATGCGGTAAGACTTGCATACGAGGTCACAGAGTCAGGCAAAAGCTGTATTTTGTCACCCGCAGCATCAAGCTACAATGTATATAAAAACTTTGAGCTCAAGGGCAGACATTTTAAATCATTGGTTGTAGAAATAGGAAAGGGTGTTTCCGATGAAAAATAAAGAAAAAAAGTTTTCACTTGCAAAGCTTATCAATAAAAACAAAAAGCTGTCGCTGATTATCATAGCAGCAATTGTGATACTTGTTGCCGCAGTAATAATTATCTGCACAGCTAATCCGGGCGGTAAGAACGTAGATAACATTCCGTATTCAAAAATTTCGGATACAGAAATTGCCGTGCGCTCAGATGCAATTTCAATGATTGCTAACGGCGGTTATTCAAAAGATGTACCAGCAGACACAATTGCCGCTTTTGAAAGCGCTCACAACGAAGGTTATTTTGATGTATTCTTCAGTGTTCAGCTTACCAAGGACGGAATGTGGGTGGTATTCTCCGACGAAAAGCTCGACAGTAAAACTGATCTGAAGGGTCCGGTTTCAGAATACACCTATTACGAATTGCTTGAAGGCAGTCTTGATTTTGACTATATTTCAGAATATGTCAAAAAGTATAAGATCCCGACACTTGAAGAGGCACTTGAAACTTGTGCCGCTCATGACCTCAAGCCCTATATCAGTGTGTCTTCAACAGATAAAGAAAAGCTTGAGGATATTGTAATTCTTCTTGAGAAAAACGGTATTCAGAATAAATCTGCAATCGTTTCGGGCGATACAAAAACTCTGCTTGAAATTCAGAAAAATTCCGACGATGTTGAATGTTGGTATATGATGGATAAAGTCACATCGGAAAATGTCGGTATTATAAAAGCAAATCCCTCAGTCGGTGCTTTCTATAATGCGGACAACCGTTCAAACAGAGAAACGCAGGTTGAAAATCTCTGCAAAACAGGTGCTAAGGTCGGCTGTTACACAGTTAACACTCTTGCAGATTTTGAAAAGGAATACGGCTTCGGCGCAACTGCATTTATTACGCAAAGGATATTATTAAAATGATGAAAAAAATAATCAGTATTGTCTGTGTGCTTCTTACGGTTTTTCTTGTATCGTGCAAAAATAATGAGCCCGAAACAATACCGGACCCATCAACTTATATAACCGAAAAGCCTTTTACAGAAAGCACAACAGAAAAAGAAACTACAACAACAAATAAAGAAACAACAACAGAAAAAGATTCCGGAAAATTCAGTCTTTCGGAAAGCTTCAGTGAAAATCTGACAGCTGACGAATATGACGCATATAAAATAATTATAAAAGGAATTGATAACGGCGAAAGCAGTATTTCAGTTGACCTGACAAAAGGCGATAATTCCTATCACAAAGTAAAATCTGCACTCTGGTGGGGATATCCGCTTTTCAAAAATGTTCAGGATTTGCATTATTACAGCGACAAAAAAGTTCTCAGATTGGTTTACTCAAAGACTCAGGCAGAGCTTAAAAAAGATGCCGAGAATTTTTATAAAAAAGTCGATACGATTCTCACCGATGAAATCAGAAATGCCGATGATTTTTCAAAGGCAATTCTTATCTATGATTATATTGCCGCACAGACTCCCGACAGCAATATAAATCTCAGTATGTACGATGTCATAATGAGCGGCAAGGGTTCAAGCGTACCTTTTTCCACGGCATTTGAATATCTGCTGTCGCGTGTGGGTGTTGAATGTATCCACGTCACCTGCGAAAACAAAGAAATCGGACAGACCGCCCTTACTCTTGTAAAGCTCGGCAAGAATTATTATTTCATGTCGCCTTATCACGAAGCAAAAAATAACGGCGGAAAATTCCTCAGATATTTTGCTCTGGATTCCGAACAGGCAAAGGCAATAACAGATGTAAAAAGATTTATAGTAATCGACACTCAATACAATGAGCTTTCTGTTCCCGAAACAAATGATACTTCACTTTCATTCATCAGCTATATTGACAAGTGGAGTCTTGATGTGAAGAACAGGATTTTGTACTACGAAATAACAGATAACAAATACACTTATAAATATTGATATGAAAGGTGTGGCAAAAATGAAAACAATCAAGGCTAAAAAAATCACAGCAGAAGCATTTGCACCCTACGGACAGTTTTATCCGATGGACAAGCCTACAGGCTATGCATTGAAGGGTGAAATTCACCGTTTCTTTCCTGACAGATTGACGGTATCTTCAAATACCGAGCTTGGCTTTTCTACAATCATAGTTGAAAAACCCGAGGAAATGAAAATCACTGCGGTTGAATACCACACAACGACTCCCGAACTTATCATGCCTCTCAACGATGATATGATTGTTCATGTTGCACCCGCATCAGCAGGTACACCCGTAACAGATCTGACAGAAGCATTTATCGTGCCGAAAAATACTTTAATAAAAATCAACACTGCAATCTGGCATCTTGCTCCGTTACCTGCAAATAAAGACGAGCTTGTTGCCGCAATCATTCTCCCTGTCTGCACATACGCAAACGACTGCACAGTTGTTGATTTAAAAGAAGAAGAATATTTTATAATAGAAGGGATGTAAAAAAGCGAAGACCGCTTTGCTACGAACAAACCGAGCGAAATTTTTCATTATTCATTAAAATAAAAAAAGAGGCTGTAAAAAAACGAATTTTTTTTACAGCTTAGTCTTAAGGGGATAGGAAAAAAAGATGAAGAACGGACAAACCGAGCGAAATCAAGGCTTCAGCCTTGATTTTGTATGCCCGAAGGCGTACAAAGGTACGCCGAGCGGTGAGGTTTGTTCGTAGTATAAAACATAAAACTTTACAGTTTTTGATATTAT
>JAFRZS010000126.1 GCA_017442445.1 Clostridia bacterium | reverse complement strand
TGTAAGACAACGGACGGCACAAATCTTTCAGACAGCTGTGAAGTAATTGTCGGTAAAGCTGTTTCAAAAATTACACTCAACAAAACATCTGCAACTTATTTCAAAGATAAAACAGATACACTTACAGCAACAGTTTCACCGTCCGATGCGATAAATAAAAATCTCACATGGACATCGTCAAATGAAGCTGTTGTAACAGTTGACAAGACGGGTAAAATCACAACAGTATCAGAAGGTACTGCAACTATCACCTGCAAGGCAAAAGACGGCAGCGGAAAATCCGCAAGTTGTACTATTACTGTAGGAAAGCCTGTTGAAACAATCAGTTTGAACTATATTGCGTACTCATTACCCAAGGGCAAGACAGTAACACTCAAAGCAACTGTAAAACCGACAGATGCAATAAATAAAAATGTCACATGGTCATCATCAGACACATCTGTTGCAACAGTTTCTTCTACAGGTACCGTAACAGCAGTCAAGGGCGGTACAGCGGTTATTACCTGCAAGGCAAAAGACGGCAGCGGTGTTACTGCAAGTTGTACAATAACAGTTGCGGCGGTTGTTGAGAAAATAACTTTCAACTCTGTATCAATGACTCTTGAAAAAGGCACAAAGGGAACATTTGTCGCAACAGCGACTCCCGCAGATGCTACAAATAAAAACTTTACATGGAAATCAATGAATCCGACAGTTGCAACAGTAAACTCAAGCGGTGAGGTTACTGCAAAACAGGCAGGTACAGCAACTCTTATCTGCAGAGCAACAGACGGAAGTGAAGTGGAAGCCTATGCATATGTTCTTGTAACAGATCAGAGCAATCCTTCACCGAAATATGATTATTATTTCAACAAGTTCTTCTCAGACGGAACATATACAATCAACGGTAAAATGGCATCGGGAGTTGCAGGATTAGCAACTACTGTAAGTTACGGAACAACAAACAATGCAACAAACGCAAGAGCTACTGCCGAAATATTAGGTGTGGAGTTCAGTTATCTTACCATGGGTGAGGAAACCGTTATTATTATTCCTGAGTTAAAGGAATTTGCAAAACCGGGACAGTATATTCCGGGCGGAATAAGACTTTTTGATAACCTGATTTATGTAGGCTCAAAAACTGAAAAGATAGACGGTAAAACCTGCATTGTTGAAAAATTTGAAGTTTACGGTATGGAAGGACTTACAATGGAATTCTGCTTCAGATCAACAGGCAGAAATCTTGATTATATAAGAAAGACAAGCGACGGCAAAGCTGTTCTTATAGCAAACATACAGGTTCTTGACAACTACGACAATTCATTATATACAATTCCCGAGGGTTATACGGAAACATCTCTCAAGGATTATCAGTAATTGTCGGACGATGACGGAATCCCATAGGGAAGATTGAATCCTGAGGCGAAGTAATATGATTATTTCGCCTCTGTTTTTTTGGAGGGAAATATGAAAACTGTTCTCATAACAGGTGCATCGGGAGGAATAGGCTCGGCGATTGCAAAAATTTTTTCCGAAAACGGATACAAAGTTTTTTTGAATTACAACAAGTCGGAAGAAGCGGCGATATCCTTAGAAAAAAATTTAAAAAATTCTTATGCTGTAAAAGCAGATGTTTCCGACAGAAAAGATGTTGAAGAAATGTTTGAAAAAATCGGAGATATTGATGTTCTTATAAACAACGCAGGGGTTGCCCAGCAGAAGCTTTTTACGGATATTACCGAAGAAGATTTTGACAGAATTTTTGATGTTAACGTAAAAGGTATTTTTAATTGCTGTCAATGTGCTTTGAAAAGCATGATAAAAAATCATTCGGGCTCAATTGTAAATATCTCTTCAATGTGGGGGTTACACGGTGCATCGTGTGAGGTGCATTATTCTGCATCAAAAGCGGCTGTGATAGGAATGACTCAGGCTCTGTCAAAAGAGGTAGGGCCGTCGGGCATCAGAGTAAACTGTGTCGCACCCGGAATGATACTTACAAAAATGAATGACAATCTTGATAAAGATACAATTGATTCACTTGCACAGGAATCATCACTTATGCGAAACGGAACTCCCGAAGATGTTGCAAAAACAGTTTATTTTTTAGCGAGTGACGATGCATCTTTTGTAACGGGGCAGACCTTGTGCGTTGACGGCGGATTGTTATAAGATTTATTGGTTAAAATGCTGAGTTTTTACTCGGCATTTTTTGTGTTTTGACGAAAAAAATTTTATCCATTGCTGAATATAAATATTTATGATAAAATTTTATAACAGACTTAAGAAGGGAGAATTTTTTCATGGAAAAAACTGCTACAACCGAATACAGTCCGTCAATATCTCTGGACAGAAGATATGTTCCCGGTAAGGAATCAAGAGCCTTCATAATGTCCGATTCCTTTAAGTCCTTTACAATCGGTTCATACGGTACATATTTTACATATAATGTGCTTAATGTTGATCTCGAATATATGGCAAAGGTCACATTGATTGCAGGTATCTGGGATATAATCAACGATGTTCTTATTGCAACGCTTGTTGACCGTACAAGAACACGATGGGGTAAATTTAAACCGTATCTTGTAGGTTTTATGATTCCGTGCTTTTTTGCGAATATGGCATATTGGCTTTTGCCTGTAATTTTTGACGGCACAGCGCCGAATGATCCGAGAAAACTGATTTACTACACAATAATGTATGTTTTAAGGGAAACTCTGCTGACATTTTCTTCGGTAGGCTCAACGGGAATTTTAGCGACGATTACGCCAAATCCGAACGAGCGAACAAAACTGATAACCAACTCGAATTTCCTCGGCAGTATTTACAGTAACATACCTGAAATTTCTTCAGGAATTTTAGTTGATTTATGTACAAGAGATATACTCGGTATTTCCGTAAGTAATGTTCTTATATTTATGGGTGTATTCTGTACCGTTGTTCCGTTTATATTTGAAATCAACAGAAATCTCCGTTATCACGAAAGAGTTATGCAGTCAATTCAGAAGCCGAGCATACTTGACGGCATCAAATCCATCATAACAAACAGACCTATGATGATGATTACGCTTTCAAATTTCCTCTCGGCTTTTTCGATCGGCGGCTTCAATTCAATATATTATGTAGATGTTCTTAACATGGCAACACTCAAAACGATAGTCGGAATCCCGGGCAGTCCGATTTCTTATATTTCCTATTCATTTGTGCCGTGGTTCAGAAGAAAATTCAGCACAAAAACTCTGTGGTTTATCCAACACGGTGTACCTCAGCTTTTGTGGGTGCTTGTATTCCTCATCGGCATGGGTAACTATGACAATCTTTATGTTATGGTACCGTTACTCATGGTACAGGAAATGGTATTCTGTTTCTTCTACGGACTCAGAAATATCATTCCTACGGAAATTTTCAACGAGTCAATGGACTACTGCGAATGGAAAAACGGCTACCGTACGGAAGCTATGACCTCGGTCGCAACAGGTCTTGCATCAAAATTGGTTCAGACTCTCACAAGTGCAATCGGTGCGGCTGTATTGAAGGTTATAAATTATCAGCAGGGCAGTACCGTCCAGACAGATAAAACAAAGTTCTATATCTTTGCGCTTTTTACAATCGTACCGGTTGTAACGGGTGCGTTGGGATATATTCCGATGTTTTTTTATAATCTTACAGGTGAAAAACGCGATAAGATGTATGCGGAGCTTATGGAAAGAAGATCTGCGGCTGCAAAAATTGCAAACGAAGGGAAATAAGCTGAATAGTGAATCGTCATATTGCTGAATTTTTTTGATTTGATTTATGCAATCTGTACATTTTTTAAAATGTGTTGATAAATCGGTCGTATTATGCTAAAATAACATAAAACTATTTCTACACTACTAAAAAAGGAGGGTTATTAGTGGCAGAACAGACAGTTACTACCGCTACCGGCGAAGTAACCGAATACAGTCCTGCGATATCGCTTGACAGACGTTACATACCCGGAAAAGAATCAAGAGCATATATAATGAGTGCATCATTGGGTGAATTCAACATAGGCTCATACGGTTCATATTTTACTTACAATGTACTTAATGTTGACCTCGAGTACATGGCAAAGGTTACAATGCTTGCAGGTGCATGGGATATTATCAATGACTTCCTTATCGCTGCTTTGGTTGACAGAACAAGAACGAGATGGGGAAAGTTCAAACCGTATTTGGTAGGTTGCTTGTTCCCTTGTTTCTTCGGTTCAATGGCATATTGGCTTATACCTGTTATTTTTAACGGTACAGCACCCGATGATCCGAGAAAACTCATTTTCTATACGATTCTTTATATTGTACGCGAATTGTTACAGACCTTCCAAAGTGCCGGCGGCACGGGTGTTCTGGCAACGATAACGCCAAACCCAAATGAACGAACGAAGCTGATAGCGAGTTCAAAATTGTTAAGCAGTATTTACGGAAGCGTTCCCGAAATTGCAACAGGCTTTATCATTGACTTGTGCGCAAGAGATATTCTCGGAATATCAGTAAGCACAGCGTTGATAGGAATGTGTATATTCTGCACAGTTCTCCCGTTTATTTTCCAGGTTAACATGACATTGCGTTATCATGAACGCGTTATGCAGTCAACTAAGAAGCCGAGTATTCTTGACAGCTTCAAGTCAATACTCAATAACCGCCCGATGCTTATGATTACACTTTCAAATTTCCTTTCATCATTCCAGATCAGCGGTTATTCATCAATTTATTATGTTGATGTTCTTCAGATGGCTTCACTCAAGACTATTGTCGGCATTCCCGCAAGTCCCGTTTCATATCTTTCATATGCATTGGTACCGTGGTTCAGAAGAAGATTCAGCACAAAGGCACTCTGGTTCATTCAGCACGGTATTCCGCAGGTACTGTGGATTCTTGTATTCCTTATCGGTATAGGCAACTATGATAATCTCTATGTTATGGTTCCGCTTCTTATGGTTCAGGAAATGATATTCTGCCTTTTCTATGCATTGAGAAAGATTATTCCCACAGAAATCTTCAACGAAGCTATGGACTACTGCGAATGGAAGAACGGTTACAGAACAGAAGCTATGACATCAGTTGCTATGGGCTTTGCAACAAAGCTTGTCGGTACAGTTACAGCGTCAGTCGGTGCGGCGGTTCTTAAATTTATCAACTATCAGCAGGGCAGCACAGTCCAGACAGAACAGACAAAGTTCTATATCTTTGCACTTTTCACAATCGTTCCTGTTATTACAGGCGCACTCGGTTATATACCGATGATATTCTATAATCTTACAGGTGAAAAACGCGATAAGATGTATGCAGACCTTATGGAAAGAAGATCTGCGGCGGCTAAAAAAGTAAACGAAGAAGTAAAAGACTAAAATTTATAAAAACGCATAGAACCCTATAAATTAATATCAAAAAACGGTAAGATTTTATGTTTTATACTACGGACAAACCGCACCGCTCGGTTTGTCCGTTTTTTTAGTTGTAAATAAAAATGAATCAGGATTCGCAGAACACATAATTTGTAAAAACATCTTGAAAACACAACAGAAATATGTTATTATACACCATCAAAGCAAATTTTATTTTTTTTGCAATTATATAAAAAAGGTGGGATAAACTCGTGGCAGAGAAAACAGTTACAACCGCAACAGGCGAAGTAACAGAATATAGCCCTGCGATATCATTGGACAGACGCTATATTCCGGGTAAAGAGTCAAGAGCGCAAATTCTTTTTGAATCCTTTGACTCGTTTAAGCTTGGTACATATTCTTCAATATTTACCTACAATGCACTTTGTGTTAATTTTGAGTATATGGCAAAGGTTATTCTTGTTGCAAGTATCTGGGATGTAATCAATGACGTTTTGATTGCAACTATCATTGACAGAACAAGAACAAGGTGGGGTAAATTCAAACCTTATCTTGTCGGATTTATGGTACCTTGCTTTATGGCAAATATGCTTTGGTTCCTTTTTCCTGTTATTTTCGGGGGATACGGAGAAAGCGATCCGATAAAGTTGGCGGCATATACGATTTTATTTGTTCTGAAAGAAACGTTGCTGACGTTCCAATCAGTTGGTAAAAAGGGTGTAATAGCAACGATTACACCGAACCCGAATGAAAGAACGAAGCTTATTACGAATTCTCATTTCCTCGGCAGTATCTACGGAAGCGCACCTGAACTTTTAACAGGTGTTCTTATAGATATGGCAGGCAGAGATTATCTCGGATTTTCCGATACAAGCATTCTTGTCACAATGGGTGTTATCTGCACAGTAATTCCCTTCGGTTTTGAAGTTAACAGAAACCTTCGTTACCATGAACGTGTTATGCAGTCAGTCAAGAAACCGAGCATCATTGACGGACTTAAATCTATTGTAACAAACCGTCCGATGCTTATGATTACACTTTCTGACTTCCTCTCAGGCTTCTCTGTAAGACCTGCAAATATGTCTTTGTACTATAAGGAAGTTCTTAATTTTGCATCCCTCAAAACAATTGTCGGTATTCCCGGCGCACCGATTTCATATTTATCTTATATGTTTGTGCCGTGGTTCAGAAGAAAATTCAGCACAAAAGCTCTGTGGTTTATCCAACACGGTGTACCTCAGCTTTTGTGGGTAGTTGTATTCATTGTCGGTGCAGGCTTCTATGATAATGTCTGGATAATGGCTCCGGTTCTGATGCTTCAGGAAACAGCATTCTGCTTCTTCTATGCATTGAAGAAGATTATTCCCACAGAAATTTTCAACGAAGCTATGGACTACTGCGAATGGAAAAACGGTTACCGTACAGAGGCTATGACATCAGTTGCTGCAAACTTCGCAACAAAACTTGCACAGAAAGCTTCAGAAGCAATAGGCGTAATAATTCTCAGCCTGATAAATTATCAGCAGGGCGGCACAGTTCAGACAGATCAGACAAAGTTCTACATATTTGCTCTTGCTACAGTTGTTCCTGTTGTTACAGGTGCTCTCGGATACATTCCCATGCTTTTCTATAATCTTACAGGCGAAAAGCGCGACAAAATGTATGCTGATCTTATGGAAAGAAGATCTGCAGCAGCAAGAAATGCAAATACCGAGGCTGAAAAGAAATAAATATAATATACTTGTTATATAATATTTAATATTTTGTGAACGGTTAATTTCAATGAATTGAGTAAGTTGACAAAACAAGGCAAATTAATGTATAAATAAGACAGAAGGTAGTAATGTGCAGAAATCGCTGAACTTATTGTTTTTGTGATTATGACAAAAAACGAACCTTCCTATTGTGCGAATTGTACAATTTACAAAAATGTCTTGATAAATGTTGTGTTTTGTGATAGAATAATACGACATGTTATGAAGCATAATCAACAGAAAAAGGTGGGATTAACTCGTGGCAGAACAAACTGTTACAACTGCTACCGGTGAAGTGCTTGAATACAGCCCGGCGATATCGCTGGACAGACGTTACATACCCGGTAAAGAATCAAGAGCATACATATTGGCGCACTCGTTCAAGTCGTTCAATTTAGGCTCTTATACTTCTTATTTTACTTACAATGTACTCAATGTTGACCTTGAGTACATGGCAAAGGTTACGATGATTGCAGGTATCTGGGATATCATCAATGATATTCTTATCGCAACAATCGTTGACAGAACAAGAACAAGATGGGGTAAATTCAAGCCCTATATCGTAGGATTTATGATTCCTTGTTTCTTCGGAAACATGGCATACTGGCTTTTACCCGTTATTTTTAACGGTACGACACCCGATGATCCGAGAAAACTTATTTTCTATACGATACTATATGTTTTCCGAGAAACCATGGGTACGTTCCTATCCGCAGGTGCAACGGGTGTTCTGGCGACGATCACGCCAAATCCGAATGAGCGAACGAAGCTTATTACAAGCTCCAACTTCCTTGATAGTATCTGGGGCAGTGCTCCCGAAATCGCAACAGGTGTTATTGTTGACTTATGTACAAGAGATATCCTTGGCTGGTCTGTAAGCACAGCATTGATCGGTATGGCAGTATTCTGCACAGTTATACCTTTCTTCTTCCAGGCAAGATCATATATTCTTTATCACGAACGTGTTATGCAGTCAACAAAGAAGCCCAGCATTATTGACGGTATAAAATCAATCATCAACAACAGACCTATGATGATGATTACACTTTCAAATTTCCTTTCAGCATTTACAATCAGCGGTTATGCTTCAATCTATTATGTTGACGTTCTCAACATGGCATCACTTAAAACAATCGTCGGTATCCCCGGAAGCCCGATTTCATATCTTTCATATGCATTCGTTCCGTGGTTCAGACGTAAATTCAGTACAAAAGCATTATGGTTCATACAGCACGGTGTTCCTCAGCTCCTTTGGATTCTTGTATTCCTTATCGGTGTAGGTAACTATGACAACCTTTATGTTATGGTTCCGCTTCTTATGATTCAGGAAATGGTATTCTGCTTCTTCTATGCATTGAAGAAGATTATCCCCACAGAAATTTTCAACGAAGCTATGGACTACTGCGAATGGAAAAACGGTTATCGTACAGAAGCCATGACTTCGGTTGCAACAGGATTTGCAACAAAGCTCGTTGCTACTGTGACAGCATCTGTCGGTGCTGCTGTTTTGAAGCTTATCAACTATCAGCAGGGCAGCACAGTTCAGACTGATAAGACTAAATTCTATATTTTCTGTCTTTTCACAATCGTTCCGGTTGTAACAGGTGCGCTCGGTTATATTCCGATGTTATTCTACAACCTTACAGGTGAAAAACGTGATCAGATGTATGCAGACCTTATGGAAAGAAGATCTGCAGCAGCAAGAGAAGCAACACAGACTAAAGAGAACTAAGTTTCAAGCTGTCAGATAAAATTATTTTGGAGGAATAGATTATGGCAAAATGTCCAAATTGCGGCGTGAAAATCGGCATTTTCGATTGGCGTCCGAACTGCAAAAATTGCGGTGTTAACCTTGTGTATTTTGATATAGAAAAAAGACTTTTGGCCGACTCTGAACGCGCTGAAAAAGAACACAGAGAGTTTGTTATGAAAACAGCTCGTGTTAAGGCTGCTTTCATCGGTTCATCATCAACAAGAGAAAAAGTTCTTGCAATCTTAAGAATAATTCTCACATTATTACCTGTAGGCGCATTCTTCTTGCCTTTGGTAAAAATTGCTACAAACATTCCGTTCTATACAAACGCTATGAATGTTAATGCAATCGGAATTTACGAATTGATGTCAACCTTCAATTTCGGTGGATTCTTCAAAGCAATAGGTTCTGATTTATTCGGAACACCGTCCATATATTTGCTTATATCAATCGTTACAACAGCACTTATGGTAATCGGCATTGTACTCAATCTTCTATTGATTACACTTGCTTGTTCACCCAAGGGTAAACCGAGAACACTTTCACTCTCTGTCATCAACATTGTTTTAGCAGTTTTGTCAGTAGTTTTCTTCAATCTTGCAGGTACAGGATACACAGCTGTTTTCGGTGCAGAGACATTCAGCACATCAATCGGAATTGGTTCATATTTAGCAATCGGTTTACTTGTTCTCACACTTGCAATCAACATTGTACTTTTCTCAAAGAAATTTGCAATTCAGGTTAAGTATCCCGAAATCGTTCCTCTTGGTTACAAACAGCCCAAGAAAAAGAAAAAGTCTCCTCTTGATAATCTCTTCAAGAAAAACAAGAAGAAAGAAGCTAAAGAGGAAGCAAAAAAATAATGATTGAATTAAGCACCCGATTTAATCGGGTGCTTATTGCTTTTATCTTTTTCAGATGATATAATTTACAAGGTGATATTAGTGAAGAAAAATTATACCTTTGCATTGATAACAGTTTCAATATGGTCAACAATGGCGGCAGTTGTCAAAAAAATGCTTTCAGATATTCCGAATCTTGAAGCACTTTCGATAAGCAGTTTTTTTGCGGTTGCCTTTTTATTGATTATAAACATAAAAAACGGAAATATAAAAAAATTGAATACATATTCTCTCAAAGATTATTCCGTAATGGGCGGTCTTGGTTTTGTCGGATTATTTTTGTATTCCGCACTCTATTATTACGGACTTGCAAATTTAACCTCACAGGAAGCTTGTATTCTCAATTATCTTTGGCCTATAATGTTGGTTATTTTCTCATGTATAATACTCAAAGAAAAAATGACCGTAATGAAAGCTTTTGCTATGATATGTTCATTTGTCGGAATTATAATTCTTTCAACAGGAAGCGGTGCATTGACATCGGGGAACAAGATTTTCGGAATAATCAGTTGTATAGTTGCGGCGGCTTGTTACGGACTTTTTTCAGTGCTTAACAAAAAGTACGATTATGACCAGAATATTTCTATGATGATTTTCTGGCTTGTAACGGGTGTCTGCGCTCTGATTGCCGGACTCATCACTGAAGAATGGGTGATGATAAAGGGTGTAGAGTGGATAGGAATGATATGGCTCGGAGTTGTTGTTGACGGACTTGCGTATCTTTTGTGGGCGTTGGCATTAAAGGGAGTTGACAACACGGCGAAGATTGCAAATCTTGCGTTTCTCACTCCGTTTTTATCGTTGATAATTTCAGCACTTGTTTTAAAAGAAAAAATTGCAACGCGTTCATTCGTTGCCTTGGTGTTTATCATCGGTGGAATTTTGTTACAAAATCTGTGTGAATTATTGCTTCAGAAAAAAAGAAAGGTTTAAGCTGCATGAAAATAAAAACAATATCTCTGCTTTTGTTTTTTACAATTTTAATTTCAATTCTGTCTTTGAGTGCATCGGCAGAAACTGAGGGAATTTTTGAATATTTTGATGAGAGTGATTACGGTTACTGCATGATAGGGAAATGCTACGAGCCTGTCGGCAAAGTTGTAATTCCCGCGGAAATCGGAGGCAATCCTGTTGTAACAATTCATGACAGCGCTTTTGCAGATGCAAATGAGCTGACAGCAATAGTTATACCGAAAACTATTACGGGAATTTATGCAACATCTTTCAGAGGTTGCACGGGCTTGAAAGATGCTTATTATGAGGGAAGCGCTTCGGAATGGAATGAAATTCAGATAGGCTTTGAATGTGAAATTGATGAAGGTATTAAAGATACTTCTTTGTTCGATGCAAAGATTCATTTCAATGATGAAACTACAACAAAAAAACACGGTATTTTTGAATATGTAATTGAAAACAAAAAAGCAATAATTATCAAGTGTGAAAGAAATACAAAAGGTGTAGTAAAAGTGCCGGAAAAAATTGAAGGCTGTGATGTGATTTCAATAGGTAATCATGCGTTTTTTAATTGCACTGAAATTGAAGAAATAATCCTTCCTGATACGGTTGAAAAAATAAGTACATTTGCATTTGCCTATTGTGACAATCTTAAAAAAGTAAATATACCGAAAAAAGTTTCCGAATTAAAGCCTTTTACTTTTGTTGATTGCGTGTCACTTAAAGCTGTTTCCTTGCCCGATAAAATCAAAGAAATTCCGATGGGTTTGTTTATGAGAAGCGGTATAGAAAATATTGTTATTCCCTCATCGGTTGAAACAATTTCTTATCAGGCATTTATTGATTGTGAAAGTTTGACGAGTGTAACTTTACCACAAAATCTCAAATTGCTTTCAGAAGGAGCATTTACAAACACAGCAATAAAAGAGCTTGTTTTTTCTGAAGGTTTAAAAGAAATTGAAGCGTGGGCGATTACTGAATGTAAAAATCTTGAAATGATTTCTTTGCCCAAATCAGTTGAAAAAATCGGTATGAATATCTGTGACGGTTGTGATAATTTAAAGACGGTCAGATATGCAGGTGATGAGTCCGATTGGGAGAAAATTGATTTAGTAAAAATCAATAATGAAATAAATAATGCAGAAAAAATATTTTCATACAAAGCTCCCGAAAATAAGAAAACAAAAACATCATTTTACATAGCAATTTCAAGTGCAGTTGTTTTAGCATTATTGAGGATAATAATTTCTGCAGTAAAGAAAAAAAGAAACAAGGAAGATATCGGCTGATATCTTTCTTGTTTTTATAGCAGAACTTCTAATTCAGATATTATTGTATTGGAAACCAAAAATCCTTCTTTGGTAAGACTTATTGTTTTGTCCTTGATTTTCAACAGACTGTAGCTTTCAAACTGTCTTGCTTTTTTCATAAAAGAGTCTGAAAAACTGCGGTTATATTTTTTTAAAATTTCGTCTTCTGAAATGCCCTGAGAAAGTCTTAGCTTCAGCATAAAAAATTCAGATAAATCACCGCCGTCACCGTCGGGAATAGCGACAGGGTTATCTTCAAATTTTCTGTCAAAATAAAATCGTTTTCCGTCATGAAACGAGTGTGCGGAAGGGCCGAAGCCTAAATATTCTTCACAGTTCCAATATTTCAGGTTGTGACGGCTTTCAAAGCCTTTTTGTGCAAAGTTTGATATTTCATACTGGTAAAGCCCGCCCGCCTCTATGAGCTCACAGGCGGTCATATAGAGGTCACAGGTTTCGTCCTCGTCGGGAAGGTTTAATTTATCTCTGATTTTTCCGAAGTGTGTGCTGTCCTCAATTTTTAATATATACGCACTGATGTGCTTTACTTCATTTTCAAGACAAAACTCAACCGATTTTTTCAGCGAATCTTCTGTCTGATTTTCAATGCCCAGCATCAGATCAAGGGAAATATTTTCAATACCGTTTTTCTTTGCATCAAGTATCGCCTGACGGACTTTGTTACTGTCTGAGAGTCTGCCTAATTTTCTTCTCTCATCATCGTTTGCAGATTGCAAACCGAGAGAAATTCTGTTTACTCCGACAGAAGCGAGTTTTTCAAAAAGGTCAGGTGTGCATGATGACGGATTACACTCCACGGTAATTTCAGGTGAAACAAAATTAAAAATCTCTCTGTTTTTTTTTATCATTTCAGAGAGATTGTGACCGCCAAGAACAGACGGAGTACCGCCTCCGAAATACAGAGTGTCCGCAGACAAACCGCGATACTTTTCCATACTTCGAAGAACGGATGATATATAATTTTTTACCTGTGAATTGTCATAACGCACTGAATAAAAATCACAGTACGGACACTTGGATTCACAGAACGGAACGTGAACGTAAATACCGATATTATTCATCAAGCTTCAATACTGCCATGAATGCTTCCTGCGGAACTTCTACCGAACCGAACTGACGCATTCTCTTCTTTCCTTCCTTCTGTTTTTCAAGAAGTTTCTTCTTTCTTGTGATGTCACCGCCGTAACATTTTGCAAGAACATCTTTACGCATAGCTTTGATTGTTTCTCTTGCGATAATCTTGCCGCCAATGGCAATCTGAATCGGAATTTCAAACATCTGACGCGGGATATGCTCCTTGAGTTTTTCTGCAATTTTTCTTGCTCTGCCGTAAGCCTTATCTGCGTGAATAATGAATGAAAGAGCATCGATTGTATCGCCGTTGAGAAGAACATCAAGCTTCTGAAGATTTGAGCGTCTGTACTCGGTTATTTCATAGTCAAATGAAGCATAACCTTTTGTGCGTGATTTGAGTGAATCGAAGAAATCGTAAATAATTTCATTGAGGGGGAGTTCATAATGGATATCAACTCTGTCCTCAGTGATATATTTCATATCCTTGAAAACACCGCGTCTGTCCTGACACAAATCCATAATTGTACCGACATACTGTGAGGGAGCATAGATGTGTGAATTTGTCATGGGTTCTTCACAGAAATCTATATTAGCCGGGTCGGGATAATGTGTGGGGTTATCAATTTCAAGAACACTGCCGTCTGAAAGATGTATTCTGTAAACAACGCTCGGTATAGTTGTAACTAAATCGAGGTCATATTCTCTTTCCAATCTTTCCTGAATGATTTCAAGATGTAAAAGACCTAAAAATCCGCAACGGAAACCGAAGCCTAAAGCACCTGAAGTTTCAGGCTCATAAGACAGTGCGGCATCATTAAGCTGTAATCTTTCAAGAGCATCGCGAAGGCTTTCGTAATCTGCACCGTCAGCGGGATAAACACCGCAGAAAACCATGGGGTTGACTTTTCTGTAACCCGGCAAAGGCTCGGAAGCGGGGTGTGTGGCGCTTGTAACTGTATCGCCGACTCGTGCATCGCTGACAGTTTTGATAGAGCCTGTGATGTAACCAACCTCACCCGCACAAAGCATTTCGGCAGGTTCGGGGCCTGAAGCTCTCATATAACCCAATTCAACAACATTGAACTCGGCACCTGTTGCCATCATTTTCATTGTGTCGCCTGTTTTTAAAACACCGTCTTTAACTCTTACATAAACAATAACACCCTTATAGCTGTCATAAACAGAGTCAAAAATCAAAGCGCGTAAGGGGAGAGTATCGTCTGCAACGGGGGCGGGGATATCAGTAACGATTCTTTCAAGAACCTCAGCCATATTTTCGCCTGTTTTTGCAGAAACTCTCGGTGCTGACATACATTCAAGGCCGATAACCTCTTCCACCTCATTTGCAACTCTTTCAGGGTCTGCTGCGGGGAGGTCTATTTTGTTGATTATGGGAACAACCTCAAGGTCGTTATCTATTGCAAGATATGTGTTAGCAAGTGTCTGCGCTTCAACACCCTGAGAAGCATCAACAATCAGAAGCGCACCCTCGCACGCGACTAATGAACGGGAAACCTCGTAATTAAAGTCAACATGACCGGGGGTGTCTATTAAATTAAGTACATATTCTTTGCCGTCATTTGCCTTGTAGTTAAGCTTTACGGCATGAGATTTTATAGTGATTCCGCGCTCTCTTTCAAGATCCATGTTGTCAAGCAACTGGGCTGTCATATCTCTGTGCGCGACGGATTTTGTAAGCTCTAAAAGACGGTCGGCAATTGTTGATTTGCCGTGGTCAATATGAGCGATGATGGAGAAGTTTCTAATTAGTTCCTTAGGTACTGACATCATATCACCTCATTATATATTTTAACATAAGACGGTGAGGATATCAATATTTAGTTTTCATTTTCCTCGGAGATTTCCATTTTAAGCTCACCTTGTGCGGCAATATTTTCAAGACAGGTGTATTCGGCTGTGAGATTGCCGTCGTTTGAACCGATGTTTCTTGACAGAATTTTCAAGTGTGATAAATCGTTGGTTTGTTTACAAATAAGCTTGGTGATCGCCGCAAGCGGCTCTGAAACTTTTGATTTTTCATAATAGCTGACTACAGTTCTTTCGATTCCGAAAGGCAAAACAGTATCTCCGACTTTGAGAAAAGAACTTGATGTAAATGAGTGAGAATTTTTTGTTTCTTTTAAGTATGGTGTAATCGGAATTTCAAGACCGAGGACTAAAAGTTTATAAGACTTTCTGATTTTCTTATATTTATAGCCGTCAGAATTTTTTGTATCGATTTTGATTTGCCGTTTTGTTTTTGCTTCAACATAGCCTTCGGCGTGATAAAAATTTGTTGTTGTAGTTTTGTATTCAACAATACCGCTTATAATCACATCGCCTTTAACAACACCTGAACCGATTTCCTGAATACGGGTACCCTGATATGTTTCGATATAAACTAACTCTCCGTCAGAAAGTGCAACAACATCGGAAGGTGTGGTAAGAGTGTCTTCATCACTTACAATCTCAAGCTTTTCTTTCACTTCAACTGTTGCCGTACAGCCTTCAACATTGACGGACACCCAGGCAAGTAAGGGAATTTTATCTCTTGTTTTTTTTGAAATATCCTTTCTGTCAAGCGATGAAACTCTTGAACCGATATTGAGTCCCATATCGGATAAAACTGAAATAATTTCTTCGTCGGGGACTGCTTTGTTTCCTACAACTTTTACAGTCCATACTGTGTTTGATAAAAGCGATATTCCTATTATAAAAACAACAGCACCCATAAGAAGAAATTTTCTGTTACGGTTTCGTCTTATGATAAACGGCAGACCGACCTTAGATTTAATTCTGATTTTTGTTGAAGATTTTTTTGAGGGATTTCTGATTTTTTTATAGCCTTTGATATTAGTTTTTCCGAAGATTTTTCCGCCGTGACTTTCAATGTCCCACAAGGAAATACCGGAAGCTGCACATAGATTTATAAATCTTTCAGGAAAACCTCCGTCACCGCAGAAGTATATGTAACCGCACAAAAAACGGAAAATTTTTATAAAAATCATCAGGCGTCACCTCAAATAAATTCTACCTCCAGAATCCTGCCTTTTATAACTGCCTGTTCAAGACCGAGCGAAGTCATTGATAAATTTTTACCTGTAAAACGGATAGTATATTTTCCTGTATTCATACGGATTATTCCGTCATCATATTGAAGTACTCCTTTACAACCGTTGACGGTGGCTTCACGGTTTCCGAAAATCTCAATATGCGGAAGTGACGGAGTAATTTCCAAATCATCACTTAATTTTTCCTTGAACGGAATTTTTGTTTTTTTCATATTTTTAACCTCCCTTGTTTTTTAATAAATATGTTGAGAGTTTTCAGAATATACTTAATCGGTGATGATATGAAAAAATTAAATTTTTCTTTTATTTTTGTGATGATTTTTCTGATATTTTTCTTCAGCTTTCCGAGGGAAATTTCAAACGGAGTAAGTGAGGGTTTTAATGTATGTAAAAATGTTATTGTACCGTCATTGTTTCCGTTTCTTATAATGTCGTCTTTTGTTGTGAAGTCGGGATTGTCGGATTATGAAAATAAAATCACTCGTTTTATTTCAGAAAAAATATTCCGCCTTCCGACAGCGACTTTGCCTGTAATTCTTATGAGCTTTATCGGAGGTTTTCCTGTCGGAATTAGGATGGCGGGTGAGCTTTACAATCAGGGAAAAATCAACAGTAAATCGGCAGAAAGATTATCTCTTTTTTGTGTGAATGCAGGGCCTGCTTATGTGATAAACGCTGTGGGAATGATGATGCTTGAAAATAAAAAAGCAAGTGTACTGATTTTTATTTCGCTCACACTTGCATCAATTATTACGGCAATATTTTCAGGATTTTTTTACAAAGAAACAACAAACAAAAATATAAAAAATTCACTCAGAAAAAATTTTTCCGACTCGTTGGTTGAAAGTGTTTCCGATTCAGTTTTTTCGATGCTTTCAATCTGTGCATGGATATTTTTTGTCTCGGCATTTCTGCCGCTTATTGATAAAATAAGTTGGGAATTTTTCAGAGATTTTTTAAAAGCTTTTTCTGAGGTTACAACAGGTTCAATAATTTTTTCAGAAAAATATCCCGCATATTTTCTGGCGGGGGTAATAGGCTTTAACGGCTTATGTGTTCACTGTCAGCTTCTGCCTTATTTGAATAAAATGAAAGTGAGATTGTCCGTATTTTTTATAAGCAGAATTTTATCGGCGGTTTTGAGTACACTTATTGCAAAATTGCTTTTTGAAATTTTTCCTTGTGATATTCAGACCTTTTCAACCTTGGCAAATACTGTATCAGGTGGTTTAAGTGTGTCAATTCCTGCGCTTTGTTCGTTATTTTTTATGTGCGTATTGCTGATTTTGGATTTATCTCTTGATAGGTGTAAAAAAATATGTTAAAATGTCGGAGAATAAAAGTTCGGAGGTAATTATGAAGAAGCGGTTAGTGAATACCGGTGACATTGTCCCTGCTTGTGAATACTGTCTTCACGGAAGACTTTCACCCGACGGAGAAAATATCCTTTGTATAAAGAGGGGTATAATGTTGCCTTATTCTTCTTGCAAAAAGTACAGCTACGATCCCTTGAAAAGAGTACCGAAAAGATTTGCAGGGTTTCCGCAGTTTGATGCATCTGACTTTAAACTTTAAAATGGAGTGATAAAAATGGCAGTATTCAAGCCTTTCAAAGCAATCAGACCTTTGACAGAATATGCTGATAAAATTGCAGCATTACCTTATGATGTTATGAGCAGCAGTGAAGCAAGAGAAATGGTAAAGGACAATCCTTATTCATTCCTTCACATTGACAGAGCTGAAGTTGACCTTGATGTTTCTGTTGATCCTTATTCACCTGAGGTTTATCAGAAGGCAAAATCAAATCTTGAAGGTCTTGTAACAAATCATCTTTGCGAAGAAGATGCTGATCCTTGTTATTATATTTACAGACAGACAATGAACGGAAGAACACAGAACGGTATTGTCGGTTGTGCATCAATTGATGACTACAAAAATAACATTATTAAAAAGCACGAAAAAACAAGAGCTGAAAAAGAAGTTGACAGATGCAATCATGTTAACATCTGTAATGCTCATACAGGTCCCATTTTCCTGACATATAAAAAGCAGGACAAGATAAATGAAATTATAGCAAAGTGGCAGGCTGAAAACGAACCTGTTTATTCCTTTAATCAGGGTGACGGAGTTGACCACACAGTATGGGTTGTTGATGATGAAGAAATCAACGAAGAGCTTTGCGAATATTTCAACGCAGTTGAAAGCTTTTATATCGCAGACGGACATCACCGTTGTGCATCAGCAGTAAAAGTAGGCTTTGCAAGACGCGAAGAAAATCCCGATTACACAGGTGAAGAAGAATTCAATTTCTTCCTTGCTGTTTTGTTCCCTGATGACGAACTTGCTATCATGGACTATAACAGAGTTATAGCTGATACAAACGGAAATACAGTTGAAGAACTCATTGAAAAAATCAGCAAGGATTTCACAGTTGAGGAATACAAAGGCGAAGGACAGTATCATCCCGAAAATCGTCATAACTTCGGTATGTATATTGAAAACAAGTGGTACAAGCTTACTGCAAAAGAAGGAACCTTTGACGAAAACAATGCAATAGATTCTCTTGATGTTTCTATCTTGCAGAACAATCTTATCGCTCCCATTCTCGGCATTGAAGACCCCAGAGTTGACCACAGAATTGATTTCGTTGGCGGTATCAGAGGACTTAAAGAACTTGAAAAACGTGCAAATTCTGATATGAAACTTGCTTTCTCAATGTATCCCACATCAATCAAAGAGCTTATGGATATTGCAGATGCAGGTGAAATTATGCCTCCTAAATCAACATGGTTTGAGCCGAAATTACTTAGCGGCTTATTCATCCACAAAATCTGAATAATTGTCCATAAAGGCGCATAATGACATTTTTTCTCCCTCGACGTACCAAATGTACGCCATCGGTCGAAGAAAATGCCATTCTGCAACCTTTCTGAACAATTATTAATGACACTAATAAAAAAGATCAACCCACCTGAATTTTTTCAGGTGGGTTCGTTATTATAGGGTGTGGGCTTCGCCCACCGTTAATTCTGCATTCTGCACTTTGCATTCTGCATTTCCTTGCCTTTGGCAAGGAGTTGTTAGCCAACTACATTTTCTGTACTGAGGTTAGGTGTGCCGACATAGAGGGGGGTCATCTTTGTGATGACTGCATCATTGTCAGCGTCATCAAGACGAACAACAAACGACATAGCACGGACAGGCGGGAAGGTGCATATGCATTTATGTCCGACGGTATAACCTGAGGTGAGATATATGTGATCCTTTGATTTTGGTGCTGTGGACATAAGGACAGAGAACTTGCGGATTTTGTTGCCTTCTGTAATATCTTCTTCAATCACAAGGTGGTCAACAAGTGTCTGCTTTTCAAAAGTTGTTTCAAAGTATTTAGCTCCGTCTTTTTCGTAATCATAAGTTTCCGATATAAGAGCACAGGCGTGCATACGGCGGGTTATTTCATTGTGTAATCCGTTAAGGAGTCTGATGTCTTCGTCTTCAATAAGACCTCTGCGGTCGGGTGCTATGTTCAGAAGGAAGTTACTTCCTCTGCCGACTGTGTAATAATACATACCCATAAGCTCGTCAAGTGTTCTGCGGCAGTTGTTGTGGGTTTCGTTATAGAACCAGAAATTTTCTCTCTTATATCTTGTCATGCAGCCGTCAGCCTCGCTTGGCATAAATCCGTTTTCTGTCTGATTTGAATTGGGGAGATTCATAAGACACCATTCGTTTTTTGACCACGCAACAGTAGTTTTTCCGAGCGCACCGAAAACAAGCATATCGGGGGCAAGTTCGGTGACTGTTTTAGTTATGCGTTCCAAATCAAAATCAAAATTTTCTGCACCGCAGCTGTCAAACCACATATAATCAATTTCACCGTAGTTTGTGAGT
>JAFRZS010000125.1 GCA_017442445.1 Clostridia bacterium | reverse complement strand
CATTCATGGACCGTTCAGTTTTGGGAGGCGATCCCCACTGCATCATTGAAGCTATGGCTATCTGCGGTTATGCAACAGGTGCTACTGAAGGTTATGTTTATGTTCGTGCTGAATATCCCATCGCTGTAAGAAGATTGGAAATTGCTATTGAACAGGCTAAGGCTTACGGTCTTTTGGGTAAAAATATTTTTGACAGCGGTTTTGACTTTGATCTTCACATCCGTTTAGGCGCAGGTGCTTTCGTTTGCGGTGAAGAAACAGCTCTTATGACTTCAATCGAAGGTAACAGAGGTGAACCCCGTCCGCGTCCGCCCTATCCGGCAGTTAAGGGACTTTTCCAGAAGCCCACAACAGAAAACAACGTTGAAACATTCGCAAACATTCCCTATATCATCCGTGAAGGCGCAGCAGAATTTGCTTCCTGCGGTACTGAAAAATCAAAGGGAACAAAAGTTTTCGCGCTCGGCGGAAAGATTCAGAATACAGGTCTTGTTGAAATCCCGATGGGTACAACTCTCCGCGAAGTTATCTATGAAATCGGCGGCGGTATCCCCAACGGCAAGAAATTCAAGGCTGCTCAGACAGGTGGTCCCTCAGGCGGTTGTATCCCCGCTCACCTCATCGACACAGAAATCGACTACGACAACCTCGTATCTATCGGTTGTATGATGGGTTCAGGCGGACTTATCGTAATGGACGAAGACAACTGTATGGTTGACATCGCAAAGTTCTTCCTTGATTTCACAGTTGACGAATCCTGCGGTAAATGTGCTCCCTGCCGTATCGGTACAAAGAGAATGATGGAGCTTCTTGAGAAGATTACAGACGGTAAAGCAACTCTTGAAGATATTGACAAGCTTGAAGAACTTGCTCACTACATCAAAGAAAACTCTCTTTGCGGCTTGGGCCAGACAGCTCCCAACCCTGTTCTCTCTACTCTTAAATTCTTCAAGGATGAGTATATTGCTCACGTTGTTGATAAGAAGTGTCCTGCAGGCGTATGTAAAGCATTACTTAACTATAAGATTGATCCCGATAAATGTATCGGATGTACTCTTTGTGCAAGAGTTTGCCCCGTTGGTGCTATCTCAGGCACAGTTAAGCAGCCCCACGTTATTGATACAGAAAAATGTATCAAGTGCGGCGCATGTATGGATAAATGTAAGAAACAGAATGCTATCAGTAAAGGTTAAGGAGTGTGCCTAATATGGAAACAATGGTAAATATTAAAATCAACGGCACTCCCCTGAGTGTGCCCAACGGTATTACAATCCTTGAAGCTGCACGTTATGCAGGAATTGAAATTCCTACACTCTGCTACTTAAAGGATATAAACGAAATCGGTGCCTGCCGTATGTGTATGGTAGAAGTTAAAGGCGCAAGAAGCCTTGTCACCGCTTGTGTATTCCCCGTAAATGAAGGTATGGAAATCTTCACAAATACAGAGAAAGTAAGAAATTCCAGAAAAACAACTCTTGAATTGATTCTTTCTACTCATGACCGCAAATGTCTTTCATGTATCCGTAGCGGTAACTGTGAGCTTCAGGCTCTCTGCAAACAGTACGGTGTTAAAGACGAAAGCCGTTTTGACGGTGAAGTTCCCCAGTATGATTTTGACGATTCAGCTGCTCACATGGTTCGTGACAACAACAAGTGCGTACTCTGCCGTCGTTGTGTTGCTGCTTGTGATATGCAGAAAATCTCTGTTATCGGCGCTAATGCAAGAGGCTTTGATACTCATATCAGCTCTGCATTTGACAAAGACCTTGCAAACGTTTCATGTATTTCCTGCGGTCAGTGTATTGTTCACTGTCCCACAGGTGCTATCTATGAAAAGGACGACACAGCTAAGGTTCTCGCTGCTATCAACGATCCCGAAAAGTTTGTTGTTGTTCAGACAGCTCCCTCTATCCGCGTAACACTCGGTGAATGCTTCGGTATGCACATCGGTACCAACGTTCAGGGTAAGATGGTTGCTGCATTGAGAAGACTCGGCTTTGATAAGGTATTTGATACCGACTTCGCGGCTGACCTTACAATCATGGAAGAAGCTCATGAATTCCTTGACAGAGTTCAGAACGGCGGCGTTCTTCCGATGATCACATCATGTTCACCCGGATGGATCAAGTATTGTGAACACTACTATCCCGAACAGATTCCTCACCTTTCAACATGTAAGTCACCCCAGCAGATGTTCGGTGCAACAATCAAGACATGGTATGCACAGAAGATGAATATTGATCCCAAGAACATCTTTGTTGTAGGTATCATGCCCTGTACAGCTAAAAAGTTTGAAACTCAGCGCGCTGATCAGTCTGCATCAGGTTATCCGGATGTTGACGTTGCTCTCACAACACGTGAGCTCGGCAGAATGATTGAGAGTGCAGGTATCTTCTTCAAGCATCTTCCCGAAGAAGAATTTGACAATCCGCTCGGAGAAGGCACAGGTGCTGCTGTTATCTTCGGTGCAACAGGCGGTGTTATGGAAGCTGCTTTACGTACTGCAGTTGAAAAGCTTACAGGCGAAGAGCTTACAAACCTTGACTTCAAAGAAGTACGTGGTACAAACGGAATCAAGGAAGCAACATATTCAGTTGCAGGTATGGACGTTAATGTTTGCGTATGCAGCGGTACTGCAAATGCAAAGATCGTTATGGACAAGGTAAAGAACGGCGAAGCTAACTATCACTTCATCGAAATCATGGGATGTCCCGGCGGCTGTGTAAACGGCGGCGGTCAGCCCATCCAGCACGCAGTTGTTCACAACTTCATTGACCTCAAGTCAAGACGTGCTGCTGCATTGTATGAAGCTGATAAGAATCTCCCGGTCAGAAAATCTCACGAAAGCGAAGCTATCAAGCGCGTTTACAGCGAGTTCTTCGGCGAACCCGGCAGCCATAAGGCTCATGACATCTTGCATACATCTTATGTAGCAAGACCGAAATATAAATAATCAATAAAACCAATAACGGCTCCCTTGTGTAAAGGGAGCCGTTTTTTACCTGCTGATAGATTGTCTTTCTTTACACAAAAATGTTTGTATGTTATAATCTAAACCGGAGGGAAAATTATGCTGATTTTTTATTTATTGCTATTCGGTTTTGCTCTTTATAAATTTAAATTTGCAGGAAAAAATTATTATGCTGAAGAATGTCTTTCAAGAGATGTAACGGACTCGATAAAAGGCATTTTTATCTGGCTTGTATTTTTAAGTCACTTTGCAAGTTATGTGACCTACACAAACACCGTCGATTTGTTGGGTTACAAAATAAGTCAGATCTTAGGTCAGCTTATTGTTGCCTGTTTCTTTTTCTATTCGGGCTTCGGTATTTGCGAAGCTTACAAAAAACGAGGTCATTCTTATATAAAAGCTTTTCCTAAAAACCGTATTTTAAAAACTCTTTTGCATTTCGATATTGCCGTTTTATTGTTCCTGATATTAAAGCTTATTTTAAATCAGAAAATCACTTTAAAAAACACTCTTCTGAGTTTCATCGGTTGGGAGTCTTTGGGTAACAGTAATTGGTACATTTTTGTAATACTCGCATTATACCTGCTCACATGGATTTCGTTCTCAATAATAAAAAACAACATCTCAGCCGCCCTCTCGGTCAGCATTCTGAGTGTTGCTTTGATAGTTTTTCTTTATTTCACAAAATCAAGCTATTGGTACGATACTCTCTTGTGTTATGTCCTCGGAATGTGGATATCCTTATTCAAAGATAAAATTTTAAAACTCGTCACTAAAAATAATATAGTTTGGTTTTTGTCTGCAGGAACACTTTTTATCCTGTTTGCAGTTTTATATCTGATACCGTATAATTCAGGTTTGTTTTTCTTCAATACATTTTTACTCGCACCTGTATTCTGTCTGTTGATTACAGCCTTTTTAATCAAGTTCAGAATATCAAACAAGCCTTTGATTTTCAGCGGTCAGTATCTCTTTGAAATTTATATACTGCAACGTATTCCAATGATAGTATTCAAAAATCTCGGTCTTGCAGATTTTAACTTATATCTTTATTTCATATCCTGCCTTGCAGTCACGATTTTACTTGCAATAACATTCAGATTTTTGCTGAATAAATTAGATAATATAATATTCAAAGTCCGATAATATAAT
>JAFRZS010000124.1 GCA_017442445.1 Clostridia bacterium | reverse complement strand
GTGACCTCTTGCGCAGGTGCCTTGCCTTTTAGTTCTCTCATACACTGACCGATAAGATATTGGAACGCCTGAGTTTTACCGCCCTTGTATTCGTTGACGGATTTTTCATTAAGTGAAATCACTTTTTCAACAGCTGTTCTGATTGCGCTGTCATCGGTTAAAAGTCCAAGATCATTATCTTTTACATATTGTTCGGGCTCAACATTATTTGTGAACACTTCTGTGAAAACCTTTTTAGCAGTATTTCTGCTGATTTTTCCATCAGTCAGCATATTGATTATTTTTCCGAGGTATGTTTCATCAAATGTCATATTTTCAGGAAGTGTCTGTGTTTCGTTTAGCAACTTCATAAGCTCTACCATAATCCAATTTGAAGCCTCTTTCGGATTTTTACATACCTCAACCGTTTTTTCAAAAAGTCTGACAAGATAAACTGAACCGGTTATCATATTTGTATCGTACTCAGGCAGATTATATTCCTTCATATATCTCTGCTTTTTAGCTTGAGGAAGCTCAGGAAGAGTCGCCCTTATCTCGTCTATTTCGCTGTCGGAAATGCTCAACGGAGGAATGTCAGGCTCGGGGAAATATTTATAATCCTGTGCATCTTCTTTTGAACGCATAGCGTAGGACTCACCTTTTGAGTCATCCCATCTGCGTGTTTCCTGAATAATTGTGCCGCCTGCTTCCAAAACTTCAATCTGTCTTTTGCTTTCAGCTTCAATGGCTCTTGCGATTGCTCTGAAGGAATTCATATTTTTCATTTCTGTTCTGACTCCAAGCTCAGTTGAACCTTCAGGCATTACGGAAAGATTGATATCCGCTCTGAGTGAACCCTCCTGCATTTTACAGTCGGATACTCCTGTGTATTGCAAAATAGCTTTGAGTTTTTCAAGATAATCTATTGCTTCTTCAGCACTTGTTAAATCAGGCTCACTTACAATTTCAAGAAGCGGTACACCGCAACGGTTATAATCCACAAGTGTGCTGTCATCGAAAGCATCGTGTATAAGCTTTCCCGCATCTTCTTCCATGTGGATTTCTTTTATTCTGATTTTCTTGCCGTTTTCAATTTCAACATATCCGTCATGGCATATGGGCATATACAGCTGTGAAATCTGATATGCCTTCGGCAAATCGGGATAGAAATAATTTTTTCTGTCGAATTTATTGTATCTTGTTATATCGCAGTTTGTTGCAAGACCTGTTTTTATTGCGAACTCTACAACCTTGCGGTTAAGCTTAGGCAAGGTACCGGGCATACCTGTACAGATTTCGCAAACGTGTGTATTGGGTGCGCCGCCGAATTGAGTTGTGCAATTGCAGAATATTTTTGTCTTTGTTGAAAGCTCTGTATGAACTTCAAGACCTATAACCACTTCGTATTTCATTATTGCGCACCTCCATCAGTTTTCGGAGTATGTTTGTGAAAAGCTGTTACCGTCTGATATGCATTTGCAAGTTGCAATACTTTCTTATCATCAAATGCGCGTCCCATAATCTGCAAACCTACAGGCAGACCTATACTGTCAAATCCGCAGGGTACGGAAATTGACGGTACACCTGCAATATTTGATAAAACGGTATAAATATCATTTACCGACATTCCCATATCGTTTGTGAATGTTTCACCGAATTTCAATGCTGTGGTAGGAGTTACAGGACCTACAATCAGGTCATATTTTTCAAAGATATCTGAGAAAGTTTTGCGGATAAGATTTTGAACCTTCAAAGCTTTTTTGTAATAAGCATCATAATAACCCGAAGACAGCACAAAATTGCCGAGCATGATTCTGCGCTTGACTTCCATTCCGAAACCTTCACTTCTGCTTTTTATGTATGTGCTGAGTAAATCCTCGGCATTTTCAGAAGAATACCCGTATTTTATTCCGTCATAGCGAGAAAGGTTTGAACTTGCCTGAGCACAAGCGAGTACATAATATGTGGGTATGCCGTAATTTACAAACGGGAGTCTGAAATATTCAATCTCTGCGCCCATTTCTCTGAATTTTTCTATCGCAGCTGTCACGCTTTTTTTGACATCTTCGGTTGTATATTCAAAGAAATCTTCAGGTACACCTATTTTCATT